>CAYNSJ010000048.1:0-20221 GCA_964399835.1 uncultured Methanobacteriaceae archaeon
CTTCTTTTCCTTCTAATGCATTATTTAAATTATCTTTAAGATTCATCTTAATCACACTGGTTATTGGTTTTATATTAAAATTAACTAGATAATTTAATTTAAATAAAAGGCTATAAAGAATTTTAAAATTATTTTAAAGTTCGGAATGTCTCTTCAATAATATTAAATTAATATTAATTTAATTCTATGTAATTATTTTTAATTTAATAATATACATTTAATTTAATTATCCTGCTAATTTTATAATTATTATTATAAAATATAGACTATATAAAGATTCAGTGTTAAATAGAGATAATATTAGCTTTTAATAATAAAATAACAAGCTAAAGATAATTTTATAACTTTGTGATATAAATATAACTTTGTGATATAAAAAGAATAGAATGATTATTTTATTAAATGATGAAAAATATACTTTGTAATGATAACACAGTTATTATTTTAAAAATGAGAGAAATAAATTATTTTTTTTATACTAATTTGTTATATATTGATTGTACTATATAAATTATATGAACAATAAATAAACTAAAATATAAAATTTATTTTTTTAATTTAATTATAATCCTTAGTTATAACTTAAATTTAGTATTACTAACTGATTGTTAAAAATAAAAAGGTATAAGCTGTTAATATGAATCTTAAAGAATATTTAAAAGAAATAGAAACAAAAAAAGAAATTGTTGCTCCATCAGAACTATTTGTTTTTTTACGTGAGATGGCTCAAGAGGCTTTAAAAATTACTATGGAAATTAATAATAAATATCATGAACCTGAAGAATTAAATAAATTATTTTCTAAACTAATTGGTAAAGAAGTACCAGATGACTTTTGTCTATTTCCTCCATTTTACACGGATTTTGGTAAAAATATATCATTAGGAACCAATGTTTTTATTAATGCTGGATGTAATTTTCAGGATCAAGGTGGTATATCTATAGGGGATAATTCTTTGATTGGTCATAGGGTGGTATTAGCAACATTAAATCATGATATGGATCCAAATGAAAGAGGAAATCTTCATCCAGGCAATATTAAAATAGGAAATGATGTATGGATTGGAAGTGGTGCTATTATTTTACCTAATGTTAAAATTGGGGATGGTGCTATTGTAGCAGCAGGTGCAGTTGTAACAAAAGATGTATCAGAAAAAACAATTGTAGCAGGAGTTCCAGCAAAATTTATTCGAAAAATAGAAATTTAATAGATGTTAGTTACATATAATAATTTAAAATTATTAAGTCTCTTATATGTTATTAATAGTGTATTTGAGTCTTTTCTATTTACTTTTTTTAAAATTATTATAGTATCTTATTTATATTATATTCTTGATATAATAATATAAAATATAACATGATTAGATGAGTGTTTTTCATAATTAAAAATAAATATTCTGAAAAATAGTTATATATAAAATAATTGGTGGAGGGGGATTTATTGATTAGTGGTAAAAATTTTGAAATGTTTAGAGATGATATAAGATTTTTAACAAATTCGGAAGTAAGATTAAAGATATTACATTGTTTATATGAAGAGGACTGTTGTATTAAAGAAATTATGGAATCAACAGGATTAGGATATAGTGCTATATCAGGAAATATTGCTCAATTAGAACAGAAAGGATATATCAAAGTAAATAGGAATCCCGAAAAGAAATGTTATTCCGTATCAAATTTAACTAGGTTAAAATTAGATAATATCTTTAATTTGAATGGTGTATTGAATGTATTAACTAAATATAGTGATTATTTTAATAATCATAATGTTAAAAATGATAAATTAAATTGTTTAAAAGCATTACCTGCAGTTACTGATTGTGAATTAGTAGAATCAACACCTACTGATGTATATAAAGCTATTGGTGTAATTGAAGAAGCTATGGTAAGTACTATGTCTGTTAGATTGGTTTGTTTGTATTTACATCCAGATTATGAATCTATATTTAATAATTGGTTTGATAAAGAACACCGTATACGATTAATTGTTCCAGAAGAAATTGGTGATGTTGTAATGGAAAATTTTATGGAGTATAGTACTAAATCTGATTTAGATGGTGTGGATTTTAAAGTCAAAATGTATAAAAGAGAGGAAACACAAATTGCTTTAGTTGTCTCAACAGATCGGGTTGTATTTGGATTATGTCGACCTGATGGAACATTTGATCATAATTACTGTATGTTGTCAAAAGAAAAAGAAGCAATTAATTGGGGTAGACGATTATTTAAAGAATACAATTCCTTTAGAACAGGATATAACTCTATTGATAATATTTTAAATTAGTAAATTGCTAATTTAATAAGATATGTGAATTTTACTAATCAATGTAATTTTGAAAATTATTTAATAATTTTGTTTGATTTATTTGTTATTATAACTAGATTATACTTCAATAATTGTTGTTATGAGTTTTATAATTTCTTTATTATTTTTTTTAATTTTTATAATTTTTGAATATATTTAATTGTAATATATTTAATTAATGTTCTTTTCTTTTTATTTTTTTTCATTTTTGTACTTATTATATACAATAAATTATAAATAATATAAAACGATAATTATTATTAATGATTAATAATGAATAATTTTTAAGTATTTAAATTATATAAATTTTCAAAAAGAGGTATAAAAACATGAAAATAGCAGTAATTGGTGGAACTGGTCCACAAGGTTTAGGAATTGGAAAAAGATTTGCAATAGCTGGAGAAGATGTTATAATTGGTTCTAGAAAAGAAGAAAAAGCTTTAACAAAAGTTGAAGAAGCAAAAGAAGAACTAAAAGATTATGATGACATAAAACTTGTTGGTATGGCTAATGAAGATGCAGCAAAAAATGGAGATTTATTAATATTAACAGTACCATTAGCAGCACAGAAAGCAACATTAAAAACAATTAAAGAATTTGTTGATGGTAAAATAATTGTTGATGCTACTGTACCATTAGAAGCAGCAATTGGTGGATCACCAGCAAGATTTATTGATATAATGGAAGGATCTGCTGCTGAAAGAACAGCAAAAATCCTTAAAAAAACTGATGCAAAAGTTGTATCAGCATTTAATAATATAAGTAATTCTTTACTTGCTAATATTCCAGAACCAATAGATTGTGACTGTTTAGTATCTGGTGATGATAATGATGCTAAAAAAGAAGTAATAGAACTTATCGAAAAAATACCTGGAATTGAATGTATTGATTGTGGAAAATTAGAAAAAGCTAGAATGGTAGAAAAAATTACACCATTATTAATTGGATTAAATATCAAATATAAATCACAATTTGGTGGATTAAGAATAACTGGTATAAAAGATAAGATGTAATTAACACTAATTATTAATCATTTAAATATATTTTATAAACCAGTAATGACATGATGATTAATGAATAAGATGTATATAACAAATAATCTTAAATACTTAATCACATTATTATAAACTGGGAATTAGAAGTTTCAACTTCTAACTATTTTTTATTTTTTTTAAATTAATTTTCTAAATTATCTATTTTTTATGGATTCTTATTTTTTAAAATATTTATGAATAATATTTAACTATTTTTAATTTATTTTATAATTTTCAAAAACTATTTAATTCTATTTAATTTTTATTTATTTTTAAGGATTCTAATTACTTGTAATTAACTTTATAACCTGTAATGTTTTATTAAAACTTTTTTGTCTAAGCTTAAAGAGTTTTTTCTTTTAAAAAGAGATTATTATATATTATATAATTAATATAAATAATATCAGTATAACATTGCTAAGTAATAGATGAATAATCTAAATAAATAGTTATAAATTTAATTAATTGTAGGGAGGGAACATTCATGATCAATGATAAAAACTTTGAAATATTTAGGGACGATATGCGATATTTAACAAATTCTGAAGTAAGATTAAAAATATTACATTGTTTATATGAAAATGATTGTTGTGTTAAAGAAATTGTTGAATCAACAGGATTAAGTTACAGTTCCATATCAGGAAATATTGCTCAACTAGAACAGAAAGGATATATCAAAGTAAATAGAGATCCAGAAAAGAAATGTTATTCCGTATCAAATTTAACTAGGTTAAAATTAGATAATATTTTTAATTTGAATAGTGTATTGAATGTATTAACTAAATATAGTGATTTTTTCAATAATCATAAAGTTAGTAATGATAGATTAAATTGTTTAAAATCATTGCCTATGGTTACTGATTGTGAATTGATAGAATCAACACCTACTGATGTATATAAAGCTATTCATGTAATTGAAGAAGCCATGGTAAGTACTAATTCTGTTGAATTAGTTTGTTTATATATGCATCCTAATTGTGAGTATATATTTAGTAATTGGTTTGATAAAGAACATCGTATACGATTAATTGTTCCAGAAGAAATTGGAGAAGTTGTAATGGAACATTTCATGGAATATAGTGCTAATTTCGATTTAGATAATACCGATTTTAAAGTTAAATTATACAAAAGTGAAGAAGCACAAATTGCTTTAGTTGTTTCAAATGATAGAATTACCTTTGGATTATGTCGACCTGATGGAACTTTTGATCATAATTACTGTATATTATCAAGAGAAAAAGAGGCAATAAATTGGGGTAGACGATTATTTAAAGAATATGAATCATTTAGAAAAGGGTATATGAGTATAAGTGATATATTAAATCAATAAATGTATAATTTAGTTGTTGGTGGGTTGTAAAATGGATGAAGGAAAAAATTCAAATAGTAGTGAGTCTTATGAAACTATTAAATATATATTAGCTTCAGAAATTAGATTAAAGTTATTATTAAGTTTATATGATTCAGATAAAAATTTAGAAAATCTTAGAAAAGATTTAGGTGATAAGAAATCTACAAATATATTAAGAGGTTTAAATGAACTTAATGAATTGGATCTAATTAATAAATCAGATAAAATTTATTCTTTAACTTCAGTAGGGTATTTGGTTGCTTTAAATATAGCAAATATTTATGAAAATTGGTCTACTTTAAATAAACAGGCTGATTTTTGGGGAAAACATTATCTTATAAAAGATATACCTGCTAGAGTACTTAAAGATACACATGTTTGGAAAAATGCTGAATATGTAGTTTCAGATAATGTTCAAATAACAAGACCATTAAATGAATATTTAAACATAATTTCAAGGTCTAAAGATTTAAAAATAATTTTACCTATATCTTCAGAACTTCATGTGCATGCTATTATAAATGCTTTAATTAAAAATGATGGAAAATTAGAGTTAATAACATCTGATGTTATATATGATTCTATTATAAGTCGGACGGAAAAATTTTCTAAAATGAAAGATGAAGGTAAAATAGATGTGTGGATAGTTAAAAATCGTGATCTTCATGTATTTTTAACATGTACTGATATATTTTCGTCATTATCTCTCTTTTTCAATGAAAAAGAATATGATGATTCTTCTATTTTATTAAATAAGGATATTTCTTTAATTGAAGAAGCTACAGCTTTATTTGATTTTTATAAAACTGTATCTGAGAAAGTATAAATTAGAACTATACTTTTTTATAAACTTAATTTTCACTTTTAAATATTATCACTTAATGGTAATAATATCTTTAACTAGTAAAATTATCTTTTATAAATTTATTTCTCATTTTAATATAAAATTTCTATAAGGTAGTATTTTTATCTTTATCCTAGTTATTTATCTTTATTTATTCCAAAGTATTTATATAAACCTTAGAATAAACTAAATAATAGAATTTAACAGGGAAAGACATTATTAAAATAAATGATGGATATATTATTTTAAAGGTTATTATGCAATAAGTTTTAGATTTTCGTGTCCTTTTTTGTTAAGTTCATTTAATAAAAAAAGATAAGGAGTAAATGATACCAAAATCTTGTGGATGTTAATTAACACAGTTTGTAGTGAAAAATTAAATTGAATCAAAAATCTTCATTTCATATTTTTACAAAAAAAAGGTAATAATTTCTTTAATAAGAAAATAGTTAATTCTTATACAGGCCATACTTAATGAAAAGGGAAGTTATATAAAATAAATTATAAAGCAATTCACGTAAATGTAACCTTAATCCTCATATTGAATTACTATTGGGTTTTATGATTTATTATTATAACAATTCTTTGACAATAGTAAATATTATTTATTATTTACTATTTTTTTTATTTATTTTTTTAAAAAAAGTTAAATGTAATAATTTATTACTTAAAATAAATTATACAGCATCATCGCCACGTTCTTTTGTTCTTATTCTTATAACATCTTCAACTTCTGAGACAAATATCTTTCCATCTCCAATGTTTCCAGTATATGCTGAAGAAAGTATAGCATCTAATGCTTTATCTAAGAAGCCATCAGTTACAATAGTTTCTATTTTTGTTTTTGGTATTAAATCTACACAATATTTTGTTCCTCTGTATGATTCTCGTACACCTAGTTGTTCTCCGCGACCTTTTACTTCAATGACTGTGATACCATTACATCCTATTTTTTCAAGTGCATCTTTAACTTCATCTAATTTTTCTTGTCTGAATATTGCTATTATTTTTTTCATGTTATACTGCTCCTAGACTTAAATTCTGTAAGCTATTTCTTCATGTTCATTTGTGTCTAATCCTTCAATTTCAGCTGTAGCATCTACTCTTATACCTATTGTTTTATCAATAATTTGAGCTATTACATAAGTCACAATAAATGAATAAATTCCTACTGCAAGTACACTTATTATTTGTATACCTAATTGTGTTGGATTTCCATACATTAATCCTGCTACTTGGTTTATTGCTGGTGAAGCAAATACTCCTGTTAAAATAGTACCCCATAGTCCTGACATACCATGTATTCCGAATACATCGAAAGTATCGTCGTATCCTAATTTTGGTTTTAGGTATGATATTGCAAAGTAAGATATAAATGCAGTTGTAAATCCTATTACAAATGAACCTGAAATATCTACAAATCCTGCCGCAGGTGTGATTGCTACTAATCCTGCTACTGCACCGGTTATTGCACCAAGTACTGTTGGTTTTCCTGTTTTAATTGTATCAATTAGTACCCATGCAAGCATAGCTGTAGCTGCTGCAGTGTTTGTTGCTACAAATGCAGATGCTGCTAATCCATTAGCTGCTATTGCAGATCCTGCATTGAATCCAAACCATCCAAACCATAATAATCCTGCACCAGCAACTGAATATCCTAAATGATGAGGTAATAGCCGTCTATCTTTTCTAGCTCCTAATACGGCAATTACTGCTAATGATGCTATTCCTGAGTTTAATTCTACTACAGTTCCTCCAGCAAAATCAAGAACTCCTAGTTGATTTAACCAACCACCACCCCATATCCAATGGGCTATAGGTATGTATACTAATGATATCCATAAAAATGTGAATAACATCCATGATTTTACTTTCATTCTACCAACAACTGCACCTGATATTAAAGCTACTGTAATTGCTGCAAATGTTGCTTGGAATGCTACAAATAGTAATTCGGGTATACCTGAACCTGAATGTATCATATTAATTGTAATTCCTTGTAGTAAGAAATTTGTTGATATTCCTATTAATCCTCTAAATGTTGTTCCAAATGCAAATTGGTAACCATATATAACCCAAATTACACTAGTTATAGAGAAACTTATTAAGGATAAAAACATCGTGTTTAATACGTTTTCTTTTTTACTCATACCACCATAGAATAATGCCAAACCGGGTAAAGTTAATAACATAACTAATGCTGTTGACATTAACATCCATGCAGTATCTCCACTATTAAGTAACGCTTCTGCACTCAAATGTAACTCCTCCCCTATTAATAATTATTAAGTTACTATTATTTCTTTCTATACTTTTTATATGTTCTTTTTTGACTTTAATATTTTCTTGTGAATTTTATTATCTTTTTAAGAGTAAAAAATTAGATATATCAAAAAGAATTTATTTTATTTGTAAATTTTTAGAGCAATGGATTTTCTTTTTGATATTAAACGAATAATAAAATATTTTATATTATTTATCAAAGTCGGAAATAGGAAGTATAGTTCCGATAACATAAAATTTGATATAACACTTATTTAAATATTATGGTTTTAAACTAAAATAATTAAATTATTAAGAAGTAGTTTTTTTAAAAGAGAGTAACTATTACTTATTAGTTTTCTTTTAAAAAATATAATATATATTTATTTAAAGTAATTGGATAATTATAGAAATATTCTATTAAAAAAAGTTTTATTAATAATAAATTAAAAAAATGAGGGGGTGATTAGTATAACTATTGTATACTTAATAATTTTGCAGTGTATTTTAAAATAACTATTAATCAGCTATCTATCATTATACTTAACAAAACGGGGGTCTATTATTACACTGCGTCATCCCCTCTTTCTTTTGTTCTTATTCTAATAACATCTTCAACTTCTGAGACAAATATCTTTCCATCTCCAATGTTTCCAGTATATGCTGAAGAAAGTATAGCATCTAATGCTTTATCTAAGAAGCCATCAGTTACAATAGTTTCTATTTTTGTTTTTGGTATTAAATCTACACAATATTTTGTTCCTCTGTATGATTCTCGTACACCTAGTTGTTCTCCGCGACCTTTTACTTCAATGACTGTGATACCATTACATCCTATTTTTTCAAGTGCATCTTTAACTTCATCTAATTTTTCTATTCTGAAAATTGCTATTATTTTTTTCATGTTATACTGCTCCTAGACTTAAATTCTGTAACCAACTTCTTCATGTTCGTTTGTATCTAATCCTTGAAGCTCGGTTTCACTATCTACTCTTAGACCAATTGTTTTATCTATTGCTTGAGCAATGATGTATGTTATTATAAATGAATATGCTGCTACAGCTATAATACTTATTGCTTGTATACCTAGTTGTGCTGGATTTCCATATAATAATCCTGCTGCTTCATTTACTGCTGGTGAAGCAAATACACCTGTAAGTAATGCTCCCCATAGTCCTGACATACCATGTATTCCGAATACATCTAAAGCATCATCGTATCCTAATTTTGGTTTTAGGTATGATATTGCAAAGTAAGAGATATAAGCTGTTGTAAATCCAATTACTATGGATCCGGTTACATCTACAAATCCGGCTGCAGGTGTAATTGCTACTAATCCTGCTACTGCACCAGATATTGCACCAAGTACTGTTGGTTTTCCACTTTTAATTATATCTATTATACACCAAGAGATCATTGCTGTTGCTGTTGCTGTGTTAGTTACTATAAATGCTGAGGATGCTAATCCATTAGCTGCTACTGCAGATCCTGCATTGAATCCAAACCATCCAAACCATAGTAATGCTGCACCTATAACTGAATATCCTAAATGGTGTGGTAGTAACCGTTTATCTTTTCTGGCTCCTAATACTGTTATTAAAGCTAACGCAGCCATACCTGAGTTAAGGTGTACTACTGCTCCTCCTGCAAAGTCTAATGCTCCTAGTTGGGCTAACCATCCGCCACCCCATACCCAGTGAGCTACTGGTACATATACAAAGGATATCCATAATAATACAAATAACATCCAAGCTTTTGCTTTCATTCTTCCAACTACAGCTCCTGATATTAAAGCTACTGTAATTGCTGCAAATGTTGCTTGGAATACAACATATAGTAACTCTGGAATTGTAGTATCAGGATGTAACATATTAATTGTAATTCCCTGTAGTAAGAAATTTGTTGGTGCTCCTATTAATCCATTTATTGATGCACCAAATGTAAATTGGTAACCATAAATTACCCATATTAAACTTGCTATTGAAAAACCTATTAAAGATAAAAACATTGTATTTAATACGTTTTCTTTTTTACCCATACCACCATAGAATAATGCTAATCCTGGTACGGTCATTATCATAACTAATGCAGTAGACATCAGCATCCATGCTGTATCTCCACTGTTTAGTAACGCTTCCGCGCTCATTTTATATATATCCTCCAATTTATTGTTTCTTTAATTTATGAAATGTTATGTGATACTTATTTAACTTAGACAGTTAAAATAATATTTTATAAACTTATAAGAAGAAGGGGTTGTACTCTTTTTTTATTATTTGTACAATATTATAATATTATGTGAGGTAAATGTACTAATTAATAATTTTATTGAGTTTATATTATGACTCTTTCTAAACTTACCCTATTCTTGTTAAGATTTTCATATTAGTCGGAAGTAGGAAATACATTTCCGATATTACATAGTTTGACATTAGTACTATATAAACGTTTTGCTAAGAATTAAAAAATATAATATAGAAAAAAACATAAAATATTCGAAATATTTTGAAAAATATCAGTTTTATTTATATAATAATGAAAATTTTACAAAAATATAATAAAAAAAATCAATACTAATATTTAAAAAAAAATAAATTAAGGAAAATAAGTTTCAAACGTCATAATAATACTTATTAAGACTGAACAAGTAATAAGTATTTTTTAAAAAATTAAACAATAGCTATTAGAATTTAAAATAAATTTTTAAATAAAATACCAATTAGAATTTCAATAAACTTTTATTAAAATATTTTAGTTAATATTAAAGGAGTTTCTGATACAAAAAAAATATTCTAAAATAGAGTTTCCTAAAAAAAAATTAAATGTTAATATAAAAATTACATTAAAAAGATAATTTGTAAAATTTAAATACTTTCCTTGAATAAATATATGATTATATGTATGAAAAAATAAAAGATTCTCTTTATAAAATAAAAACAGAAAGACCTAGTTGTACTTCTTATTTGATATTGGATGATCAAAGAAATGTTTTAATAGATCCTGGACTTTATCAAAAATATGACATATTAAAAGAAAATCTACATGATATTGGTATAAAACCTGAAGATATAGATATCATATTAAATACACATGAACATGCAGATCATATTGGAGCAAATAAATATTTTCAAAAACATTGTACAATAATGACACATAGATATGCAGCTACAAAAATTATCAGTGCTGATGAAGAAGTATTACATTGTAGAGGTCATGGACATGATCCTGTAGGATATAATGTTCATATATGGCTAGAAAACAATACGGTAATGGAATTAGATGATTGGTTTATAAAAGCATTATATACACCAGGACATACCTCTGGTTCAGTTTGTTTTTATGAACCTAGAAAAAAATTGTTATTCTCTGGAGATACAGTATTTGCTAGGGGAACAATATCTCATATTTCAGATTCTGGAAGTTATGGTGAATATATAAATAGTTTATCCATATTAAATACATTAAAAATAGATTTATTATTACCCGGACATGGTTCATTATCAACAAATGTTGAAAATGATATTAAAAAAGCTTTAGATAATGCAAAATCAAGACATACTAATTATTTAGATGGATTATAATATAAATTAAAAAAAAGTATTGTATTTAAAAAAATAATATCTTTTTAGATATTATCTTTTAATTTTTTAATGCAATATCCATTACAGTAAACTTTTTCTTTGAATCTTTTGTATTTTTATTTAAATCATTTCCAAGACCAAAAGATAAATCTAAATCTTCATTCATTCTGTTATTTATCTCATCAAATATAGATTTGTAAGCATAACAATGTGGATCTACACAATCAACTTCACCATCTTTAACAACTAATGCATTATATGGACATCCACCACGACAATATTTAATATGCTTGCAGCTAGAACAATTTTCATCAACATATTCTTTGTACTGTTTTAATAGTTTTGCAGGTTTACTGTTCATAAGTTCTTCATATGATGGTTTTGTAGAAACATGACCCATAACATATTCAGGCATATCAACAAAACGATAACAAGGATAAATACTTCCATCAGGACCAACAGCAAAAGTACTGTCCATACAGTCTACATAAGTACAGACAAGACCTTTTTGCATAAAAACACCTTTACATAAATGATCTATGTTTTTTAATTCAATCTCATCGGCTAAATCAAGATATTGATCTAATAAATAATTTAATAAATCAGCATATTCTTCTGATGATAATACACATTTATTTCCTTTATCACTCTTAATTGATGGTAATGCTGGATGTAACTTCATATTAAAATGATTATCTTTAAAGAAATTAAAAATTTCTTCTTTATACTGTATAGAATAACTAGTAAAAGTACTGATAAAACTAACAGTTAAACCATATTTACGTGCTAACTTATAACCTTCTAATGTTTTTTTGTAGTATCCTTTTCCACGTTGTATATCATTAAGATCTTCGGGGCCATCAAGACTACTACCAATAGGTATATTATATTTTTTAAATAATTTAGCTATATCATCGTTCATATACCAAAGGTTAGTTTGAATAGCAAATGCTGGATAAAGATCTTTTAGCTGAGTAGTTATTTTATCCAAAGAATATTCAAAAAAATCATGTCCTGCTATTAATGGTTCTCCTCCATGAAATGTAAATGTTGTAGGTTCTTTTTTGAAATCTTTTAACCATTCAACAATGTCATCCATAGTTTTAGTTGTCATAATTTCAGAATCAGGTTCTGAACTCCAACAATATCTACAATTAGCTGGACAGCCCATTGAAGGTATAATCATTACATGCATTTAAATCACTCCTATGATTTATTTATTCAGTTTCTTCTAGGTAGTAATATTCACCTTTTTCTCTCTGTTCACGATCAAGGTAACTTTCTTTTTTATTTACACGTGGACGGTTTGTTTCTTTATCCCTTCTGAATGTGATTTGCACATCAGATAAAAATTTATTCATAGCATCTCTTAAATTAATTGGTGCTGTAGCATAACCTTCACTAGCTGGTTTTCCATAAAATACCATAGCCTTATCAGATATATAATCTATAAATATAATATCGTGGTCAATAATAATTGCTGCTGTATTATCACGATCTACTATATGTTTAATAGCTTTTGCTATTTTAAGACGTTGTTCTACATCAAGAAATGCAGTTGGTTCATCTAATAAGTATACTTCAGCATCTTGAGATAGTGTTGCAGCAGTAGCAAGTCTTTGTAATTCTCCACCAGATAATTGATTTACCTGTTTTTCAAGCATTTTATCTAATTCAAATGGTTTTGAAATATCTGTTTTGAATATGTTACTGTTGCAGTTTTCAACATTTGTATATAAAAATTCTTGTACTGTTCCTTCAAAGTCTGTTAAAATTTGTTGAGGTTTATATGCTATTTTTATTTTTTCGTTTATTTTACCGGAATCTGGTTTTATAACATCTGCTAATATTTTAGCATATGTTGTTTTTCCAATACCATTCGGTCCAAATGCTGTAATTACTTGGTTGGTGTTTATAGAACCTTCATCAACAGATAATTTGAAATTTTTATACTCTTTTTTGAATTCACTATAACTTGTTATTTCTTCTGATTCGATTATAGTACCTGGAGGTCTAATTTCAAATTCAATTGGTTGTTTTCTGAATCGTACATTTTCTTCATTAAGGAATCCATTGATGTATGCATTAATTCCGACTCTTACACCACGTAACTTGGATACTACACCATATCCTCCATCTTCTCCGTATAATACATGTATATAATCAGATATTGCATCTAATGTTGCAAGATCGTGTTCTATAACTATAACGCTACGATTCTCTTTAGTTAAATCACGAACTACATCTACACAGTTTAATCTTTGTTTTACATCTAACCATGATGTAGGTTCATCAAAATAATAAAAATCAGAATCTTTTAAAGCTGTTGCAGCTATTGCAACTCTTTGTAATTCTCCACCAGATAATGTATCTAATGTATGATCTAGTGCAGATTCTAATTCAAGTGTTTGGACAATTTCATCCATTTTATTTCTTTCATCTACACTTTCAAGTAAATTTTTTACTTCTCCTTTTACAACTTTTGGTAATAAATCTACCATTTGTGGTTTATGAGATACTTTAATATCATTATTAGCTAATCTTTTGAAATAATTTTGCAATTGTGATCCTTTAAAATGATCTATAACATTATCCCATGTATTTTCTATTTCGTAATTTCCAAAGTTTGGTATTACTTGTCCAGATAATATATTTAGTATTGTTGATTTTCCTATACCATTTGGACCAAGAAGACCTACTACTGATCCTTCTTCTATGGTAGGCATACCAAATAATTCAAAATCATTTTGACCATATCTATGTATAGGTTCTTCTTTTAATTCTTCAGGTAAATTGATTATATTTATTGCATTAAACATACATCGATTAGTACAAATTCCACAACCAGAACATAACTCTTCTGATATTAATGGTTTTTTATTATCTTCATTAATAATAATGGTATCTTCTTCCATTCTTACTCCGGGGCAATATTCAATACAGGCATAATTACATTTTTTGGGTTGACATCTATCATTATCAATAATTGCTATTCTTGTCAAAGCACACACTCCATTTTTTTTCATGATTTATTTGTTAAAATAATAGAATAATTTATATCTTTTTTATGTATAACTAATTTTTTTTATTTTATAATTAGAAATCATTTACTATATTATAATTTATGTCTTTTTAAATATTTAATAAATTAATTTTTTTAGTGAGATTTTATAATTTATAAAATGAACATTATTTATTATTATTGATCTGATTTTAGAATATGTTTATTTTTTCTTTATTTATGCTGATTTGATTTCTTAATATATCTTTCCTTAGACAGATATATATTAATTAATTATGGTTGTTTTGTAGTATAATTAAAGTTATAATAAATAAATCTATTTTTTCTTTATAAATTTTCTTATATCAACCTTTTATAAAAGATATGTCAAGTTAGTATTTTTTAATAAAATGCTTATTGTTTATCTTTTTTTTAATTATTATATTATATCATTTCTTTAAATAGCTATTAATAGCTTAATATTTTTAGGAATAAAAAAACAATAGATATAAATAGTATAAAACATCTATTAAATTATATAGAGGTGAGAATATGAGTGATTTACCAATAGCTCCAATAGGTAGAATATTAACTAATGCAGGAGTACCTCGTGCAACTAAAGATGCTAAAATTCAATTATCTAAATTTTTAGTTGAAGTTGGTGAGGGAATAGCCGAAGAAGCAGTAGCAATAGCAGAAAATTCAGGTAGAAAAACTATAAAAAGTTCTGATATAGAATTAGCAGTAAAAATGAGATTAGATTAATTTTAATTTCTTAATTTTTAAAAAATATATTAATTAGAATAATTCTATTTGAAATTTATATTTTTTTTTAATTTAATTTTCTGTTTTATATATATCAGTTAAATAAAATATTAAATATTTTTTAATAAAATATTTTGATTATTTAATAATAAAACTTGAATTTTTCTTTTTTTAATGCATACTAATCATTTAATATATTTCTCATTTAAAACACACTTATTTTACAACACACTTTTTTTTATTATATAAATATAATTCTAAGATTTAACATAAATAATAAATAACCACATTATTTTTTTAAGTTATGATATTTAATTTCATTATCATATTTTTAAAACGAAAAATTATCATATATTTTTGTTGATTAATACTAAAAATAATGTATATATTTAAAATATTTTTTTAAAATTAGGGGTTTTTATTAAGATGATAAATAGTTTGAAGAGCTTTTATGAAGATAATAAAATAGATATTTATTACGTAATTATACTATTAACTATTTTATTAATTATCAGTATTCCTCGTTTATTATCACAATATATTATTAGTATTGGTAATTGGGATACTTATTTATATCTTGAAAATGCTCGTAGGTTTGCACATATGGGATTGGGAGATACATCTTCTATTTCACCAGTAGTACCTTTTGTAGTTTCATTGGCATTTAGTTTAGCAGGTCATCCTTATGAACAAGCCATATTTAATATTGATATAATATTTTATATTGTAGGCGTTCTTTGTTTATATGGTTTATTTAGATTTAGGTTTAAACAAAATGTAAGTTTAGTGGGTAGTGTAATTTATGCAACTTTTACATTACTATATTCATGGGTTGCTATTGGTGGAAATGATATAGCTGGTGTTAGTCTTACTATTGCAACAATATATTTAATAGTATTATCTAAGAAAGTTAATACAAAATTTTATTATGTTGCATTGCCTATAGCAGCTTTTGCATTTTTATCTAGATATACTGCAGGAGTAATGTTGTTTGCAATAATATTTTATTTATTAGTTAATAAAGTTACAAAAACAGGATTTAAACGATTTGTATATTCTTGTATACTAGGAGTATTATGTGTATCTCCATTTTTATTTGAGTTTTATAGAGTCTTAAAAACACCATTTCCATTTTTAGGACAATTTGGAGGAACAGTATCTAATGCACAAGTAATTGATGCAGGATATTTACCAGATACTATGTATTATATAAATAATTTACCAACTTATTTATCTAGCGTAATTCATCCTAAATCAACATTTACAGCAGTTATTAATCCATCTGGAAATATTCCTACAATTCTTTCATATATGTTAATATTTTTAATGATATTTGGATTTTTATTATTGGCTTACAGAATATATTCTAGTGTAAAAAATAGTGAAGAACCATTTTGGAATAAAAAAAATATATTATTATCATGTATAGCTATAATTATTTTTATAGTAATGATATTTACATTAAATACAGTTTCATATATCATATCGTTACTGTTATTTTTTGTAGTTTTGGGCATTATATGGTATTTGACATCTAACTATAATATTAAAGATTTAGACTATGATTTTTTAATGTTATCTTTATTTGTTATATATTTGATATTTCAATCAATTCTATCAACTAAGAATGATAGATATTTCATAACAGTATTACCATTCATAGCATTTTTCATTACATTAAGTATTAACTGGATTTATAGTCAAATAGATTCTATGAATATAAACTTTAAGAAAATAAATTTAACAACAATATTATCAGTAGTAATTGTATGTTTATTATTATGTAATTCCTTGGCTTTTGTAAATGAAATACCTGAGAATAATCATTTTAAAGATGTGCGAGATTCATGTAATTGGTATAAAGAATATAATCCTGATTATAACAAATCTGTTGTTTATTCAGATAATTGGCCTGCTGTAACATGGTATTTGAATATAAGAGCAGTACATTCAGTACCATATAGTCAAGTAAATAATATTGAAAAGTATCCTGAGAATTATTCAGAAGAGATTTTATATAGAAACGAAACCTTTTCACCTGCAGGTTATTATATTGATACAAATAGTATTAAAAAACTAGATTATCCTGGTCTTATAAAAATTAAAAAGATAGGAGATGTAGTAATATATAAAAATGAGTATGTCAATATAACAGGTAATACACGTAATCTTTCATCAGATTATGATATTTTTATTCAAAATAAGATAATTAATTATATTAATTCAAAGAATATAACTGATAATAATAATACAACTGATTAAAAAGGTGAATGATATGTCTTTAATAAATAAAACTTTAAAAAATAAGCTTATGCTTGTATTAATTTGTGTAATGACAATATATACTTCATATCTTGTTTATGGACAAACAATTATTGGTGTTGATTATTGGGACATATTTGTATATTTAGAAAATGCAATGTTGTTTTCTCATGTTAATATAGGAAGTCAATTAAGTGTACCTCCTATTTTATCAATTTTGACATCTATACCTTTTCAATTAGGTTTTATATCTGAAAACTCTTTATTTGTTATATCTGGAATCTTATTTATTTTTCTTGTAATTGGAGTTTATCTTTTATTTTGTGAAAGATTTGATCCAAAGATATCTTTTATAGGTAGTTTGTTATTTTCAACATTATCTTTAGTTGTATCTTGGGCTGTTACAGGAGCAAATGATGTACCGGCATTAACTTTTGGAGTATGGGCTTTTTATTTTACTGTTAGAGGTGTCAATTCAAGTTTTAAATACTTTTATTTAGCATTTTTATGTTTTATATTAGCATTTTTTACAAGATTTACTGAAGGATTCATATTACTTTTAATGTTGGCTTATTTATTCTTAAATAAAGAAAAATTATCACAAATAATGAGTAAAAATGATATTAAACGATTTATATTATTCTTAGTTTTACTAGGTGTACTAATATCTGGAATTTATATTATTTATCAGGGTAATTTACCATTCGTTTCACAATTTTTTGAAGTATCAAATAGTAATCAAGTATCTACTGCAAATCCAGGATATAACTTAAATCCTCTATATTACATTATTAATTTACCTCAGTTTTTAACATCTATGCATATAGAACCACAATATGATATATATTTAACAACAGTATTCAATCAACCTACATTATTATCATATGTATATTTAATATTCATGGTAGTTGGCATAGGTTATATAATTAAATGTATGTTTACAAAAAAAGATCAAGAAGTTATAAAAAATAAATGGTTGAAAATATCTTTTGTACTAATATTATCTTCAATAACATTACTTACATATTCACATATATCTTACTTAATTACAGAAGTATTATACATTTCAATGTTGTTAATAGTTTATAAATGGATACCAGATAGAATAAATAAATTAGATTTAATAATGTTATTATGGTTAGGTATGTTTTATATATTACATTCATATCATCCTGTTAAAGTAGATAGATATATAATACCAGCATTAGTACCAATAATGTATTATATATTAATAGGAATTAAAAAAACAACAGAAAAAATACATTTTAAAAATATGCAAGTTCCTTTAATTGTTCTAACAATATTACTTATATTAATGGTACCAATTACAATAGGTTATACTCAATCAATACAACACCAAAATCCACAAACAGGATTAGAAAAAAATGCAGCTGAATGGATTAAGCAATATGATACAAATTATACAAAAATAAATATCTCTTCAGATAGAGGAGTTGCAATGAGTTGGTATCTTAAAAAGTATACATATACTACAATACCACGAGTATTAGAAGGAAATAACCAAACATTAGAAAATAAGTTAAAATCAATAAATGCAAAATATTACATTGACTCAACCAGTAATACAACATATATACAAGGATATCATGAAATATATCAAAAACAACTCAATAATACATTTAAAATAAAAATATACCAAAAAAACTAAGGGAAAAAAATAATGTATACAAAAGAAGAATTAATTGAAGAAATTATAAAAATAAGAAATGAAATAGGGCATGAATATATAGAACCTACAATTAAAGAAATATTTTATAATAATGATGAATTAACAATAATTACACCAGATAGGCCTGAAAAATCAGTAATCATAGGAAAAGGTGGATGGGTTGTAGGAAAATTAAGAGAAAAATTACAAATTAAATCAATACATGTAGTTTCTTATACTGATATACTTTTGGAAGAATATCAACTAAAACTTTCAGTTAATCATGTAGAAAAAATCATAAAATCAAATAGGATACCTAATGATTATAACGAACCTTTTAATAATTTGTATAAATTACTAAAAGCTAAACAAGAAGAGCCATATAATAAAGAAATAATATCTGATTATATTGATAACAATATAAATTCTGAAATATATTCAAATGCTAATTGTATTGTTGCATTATCTGGTGGTGTGGATAGTAGTTTTTCAGTGCTGTTAACAAGATCTTTAGGATTTAATACTTATGCTATGACAGTAGATCCTGGTACTATAATTTTACCAAAACAATTTAGAAGAAATATAGATAAGTTATCTGCAAAAATTAATGTACCTCATGAATATTTAAAAATAGATATGAAGAAGATTATAGATGAAGCATTAAATGGTAAAATACATCCTTGTGGAAGATGTTCTAATGCAATTGAAGAAAAAATTTTAACAAAAGCAAATAGTATATCTATACCACTCATTATTTTTGGTGATTTATTATCTACAGGTTCACAAGCAATAACACAAAAACAAGAAATAACACGAATTAATCTTCCAGCATTATATCGTATGGAAAAACAAGAAATAAAAAATATAATACAAAAATATGATGTAAATAAAATAAAAGGTTATGGTTGTCCTTTATTAGTTGAAGTTCACAAAAACTATCCTCAATATAAAAACTTTTCAATACAACGAGTATTAAGAGAAACAAGAGCTGGGATATTAGAACCAGGCGAAGCTTTGGAATTAATAAAAACTATTTACTAATTTTTATATTCTTTTTTTAAATAATACTAATTTTACTAAAAATATATAAATTTATGCTCTGTAGAAAACCTATTTTTGATTGAGTTGAATGAATCTATAAAGATTAA
>CAYNSJ010000049.1:0-20072 GCA_964399835.1 uncultured Methanobacteriaceae archaeon
TTTATTACTTAATTAATAACTAAAAAAAGAAAAATGGTTGTTCAATATGAAACTAGTTGTTTTAGATGAAAATTTTAAAAAAATAGAAGAATTAAATCTTTCAAAAGATCAAAATAATTTTCAATCAAATAAATATAAAAATACATTGAATATTATGGAAGAATATAAAGCTATTCTTGACAGTATCCCATCTATTATTGGAATTTATACTCCAACAGAAAATATAGATGATTTCCATATTTCTTTTTTAAATAAAAATGCTTTGGACTTTATTCAATGCAAAAAAGATGAAGTTAAATCTTTATCTAATTCTTTATTAAATATTAGTAAAATTAAGATAATAAATAAAGGAATGAAAAATGTATTATCTACAGGTAAATCAGAGAATTTCTATTTTGAATATTATACTGAAGATATATTATATAAATGTTTAAATGTTCAAATTCTTAAAAAAGATAACTTTGTTTATATAATTGGAAATGATAAAACATCCAATCTCATTGTATCAGAAAATAAAAATCAATCTATTGAAGAATATTCAGAAGAAATTGAGATTAATAAAGAAGAAAAATTATTTTTAAATGAAACTTTGGATTTTATTCAAAATATAACTAATACATGTTTTGTATATACAATTAATGATAAATACTACTATTCCTCTAATTTCTATAAACTATTAGAAACAGAATCTAATACAACTAACTATGGAAATACTATTAAAAACATGATAATTAAAGAGGATCAAGGATTATTTGATGAAAATTATAAAGAATTTAAATCAGATAAGAAAGATAAAGATTTTATTATAAGAATAAATACACCTAAAAATAATTTAAAATATATTCAATTTTTTATAACAAGTTATCATATACAAAACAACCAAATTAATATTGCATTTTTAAAAGATACTACTGAAGATCAAGTATATTCAAATAATTTAAATAAAACATTTGATAAATCATTAAGATTACAATGGGATCTAAATAAGATTCAAAAAATAAGTAAAACTGCTTTATCTTTTAATGAATATGGAAAAATTGAATGGTCATCTTCTATTTTTGATATATTGAGATTAAATCCTAAAGACTATGAAGATCATCCATTTGATTTTACTAAATATATCTTAGAGGAAGATGTGCATTACTTGTATGAAACTTATGATAAAATCACTCCAGATTTTCCTGAATCAAACACAATGTTTCGTATAAAAAATGCTAATGGTGAAATTAATTATATAAAATGTTATATTCATTCTGTTTATGATAATAAAGGTAATGAAATTAGACATGTTAATTTCTATGAAGATATAACCAAAGAAATAAAAAGAACACATGAATTAGAGAATTCACTAAAAGAAACCAAAAAACTTCAAATTATTTTAAATAAATTACAATCAGTAAGTGAAACAGCTATACTATACAAAGAAGAAGGTAAATATATAGTTTCTCCTGAATTCTTTGAAGTATTAGAAGTTGATCCTAATGATTATAAAGAACATGATATTATAGTTTTAGATAATTATGTAATTGATAAAAATTCAATATCTACAGAAGATTATATTAATTCGCTTTCTCCTGAAAATCCAGAAATATTCTTTGTTAAGAAAATAAAAACTGCTAAAGGAAACATAAGATACATACGAATTATGTTACATGAAGATTATGATAAAGAAAGAAACTTTATCAGTGGTGTGGGATTTACACAGGAAATTTCAAAAGAGATAGAAAATAAAAATAAACTAGAACATACGTTAAATGATAAAAATATTTTACTTAAAGAAGTACATCATAGAGTAAAAAATAATTTACAAATATTACTAAGTTTAATTAATTTAAATCAAGCTTATGAAATGGATAGTGAACATACACTGTTAAATGCACAAAATCATTTATATGCAATGGCACTAATACATGAAAAGATATATAGATCTGATACATTATCAGAAATAGATATGAAAGATTATATTGAATCATTAGTAACAGCAATATTAGATTTATATGAATCTAATATTAAATTTCATGAGGATATAGATCAAATTAATTTATCAATGGAAGAATCTATACCCTTAGGATTAATAATCAACGAATTAGTAACTAATACCATAAAATATGCTTTTCCGGGTAAAAAAGATGGAAATATATTTATAGAACTAAAAAAAGTTGAAGATCATTACAAATTTGTATATATAGATGATGGTAAGGGTCTACCAAATGATTTAGATATAAACAATATAAATAGTTTAGGTTTAACTGTTATTACTAACCTTACATTCCAAATAGATGGTAATTTATCATTTTTAGATTGTGATGGAACTGGATATGCAATCGAATTTAAAAAAGGGTAATATTTTTTATTCTTTCTTAATTTTTTATTTTTTATTTATTGTTTTAGTAATGTTTATATAAGAAAAACTATATAAAATTAGGTATACCTAAATTTAAGGTATATTTTATTTTGGATGAAATAAAAAGTAATCAGTTCAATTAGAATAAATAGAATAATTCTCCGTTTAATAAAAATAATAATATTTTATACATGTTTTATTCTATAAAAATTATGTTATTTATGTCCTTCAGGTTCATTGGTAAATATTTTCTAATTATGACTGGTTTTTTAATTTTTTTAGTAATGTTTATTGATATGGGTAAAAAAATAGTTTTTAGGTACACCTAAATTTATAGACTTACTAAAAAATATCATCCACAATAAATTAAAAAAAAAGGGAACCAAAAACGTAGGAGACAATTAAATGAATAACAATGATATAAAAGAATTTTTTCAAAAAGACAAAACAAAATACTTCCTAAGTGGAATAATAACAGCTCACATTATAAAAAAATTATCACAAACAAAATACGCACATGATCTTGCTGTAGGAACAACTGCAACAATAATGAATGCCAAAGACAATGCTGAAGAAACTATCGAAAATATAAGAGAAGATGCTGAAGACATACAACATGATGCAAAAAATAAAATAAAAAAAGAAGCATTAAACAAGAATACAAAAACTATTGACATGGAATAAATTATCTTAAAAGGCTTAAAAATGAAGTATAATGTAATTTATGATAATAATAAAGATCGTATTCGTATTAGATGTGGTAAATATGTTTTAACAAATGAAGAAGGATACGGATTAACAGAAAATCTTCTAAAAAATAATAACATTACCCACGTAGAAATATATCCTACAAATGGAAGTATATTAATTGAATATAATAAAAATAAAAAATCAATATTAAGATACTTAAACTCAATAACACAAAATGATTTAACATCAAGCAAACCATCTGAAGAAGTTAAATTACAACAAATAAATAGAAAATACAAAAATACTATTTTATTTAAAATAATAGAAAGAACTATCTATAAATTTCTTTTACCCAAACCTCTAACATTAATAAAAACTATCTATGATTCCATCCCATATATAAAAAAAGGATTGCATAGTCTTGTTAATTTAAAATTAAATGTAGAATTATTAGATGCTACTACTATTTTTATGACATTAATCAATAATATGTATGAATCTTCTGGATCAATAGTATTCCTATTAGGATTATCTGAAATTTTAGAAAATTACACTATTGAAAAAACAAAACATTCATTAGAACAAAGCTTAATGCTAAATATTGATAAAGTATGGATTCAAACTGAAAATAATGAAGAAGTTCAAATACCATTTTCTGAAATTAAAGAAAGTGATAAAATAATTATAAGAACAGGAACAGTTATACCTGTAGATGGTACAATAATTTCTGGAGAAGCAGAAATTAACCAATCAACAATGACAGGCGAATCATTACCTGTATTTAAAAAAGAAGGGTATTCCGTCTTTGCTGGAACAATAGTAGAAAATGGATCAATAATTATTGAAGTTGAAAAAATCAACAAAGAAACAAGAATTAATCAAATAGTTAAAATGATTGAAAATTCTGAAAAAGCAAAAGCCAACATTGAAAGTAAAGCTGAACAATTAGCTGATTCAATAGTTCCTTGGAACTTCTTAATAACAATATTAACATATATACTTACAAGAAATAAACAAAAAGCATTAGCAGCATTAACAGTTGACTATTCATGTGCAATTAAACTAGCAACACCACTCACAATAATATCCACAATGAAAGAAGCTTCAGAACAAAAAATGGCTGTGAAAGGTGGTAGATACCTAGAAGCATATGCTACAGCAGATACAATAGTATTCGATAAGACAGGAACTTTAACAAAAGCATCACCTCACATAGAAAAAGTTGTATCTATGGGAATATTATCTGATGATGAAGTATTAAGACAAGTTGCATGTTTAGAAGAACATTTCCCTCATAGTGTAGCAACAGCTATTGTTAATGAAGCTGAAAAACGAAATCTAAGACATTCCGAAGAATTACATGCCGAAGTAGAATACATAGTAGCTCATGGAATTGCATCTGAATTATTAGGTAAACGTGTTGTAGTTGGTAGTAGACACTTTGTACTAGATGATGAACATGTATTATTAACTAATCATGATCAAAATCTTATTGATAAAAATATGGAGAAATATTCTATTATTTATCTTGCTATAAATGGAGTTCTTGAAGGAATAATCTGTATAGATGATCCACCAAGAGATGAAGCAAAATTAGTTATTTCCCAATTAAAACAATTAGGAATTAAAGATGTTATAATGTTAACAGGAGATAGTAATAATGCTGCATACAATACTGCAAATATGTTAGGAATAACTAATTATAAATCACAAGTATTACCTGAAGACAAAGCAGAGATAATTGAAGAGATTAAATCACAAGGTAAAAAAGTTATTATGGTAGGAGATGGAATTAATGATTCACCAGCATTATCTGCAGCAAATGTATCCGTTGCTTTAAATGATTCATCGGATATAGCTCGTGAAGTCGCTGATGTTACATTACTAACAACAACATTAAATGATCTAGTTACATTAAGATTACTAAGTCAAAGAATGTTAAAAATTATTAATAGAAATTACTTTGCAATTACAACAATTAATTCAACACTTTTATTATTAGGTATTCTAGGAGTTATTCAACCTAGCACTACCGCGTTATTACATAATGGATCAACTATGTTAATTGGACTTTATAGTGCAAACTCGAAGAATTTTAAAAACTTAACAACACATTTATCTAATGAAAGAATAAATTCAGTAGTATAATTTAATATAAAAAATCCATTGCTCTTAAAAAATGTTTAATTATAAAAAAAGCAAAATAAAAAAAAATATGGAGGCTTCAAGATATCTTTAAATAAACAAAAAAGTTGTTATGAAATAGAATGTAACAATGCTAATTGTATGAATCCTAAACATTATAATTACATATGTTTAGATCCAACATGTGATAATTTACATTGCAAAAATACAAGTCATTATGATACAACCAAATTTACTAGGGATATAATAAAAAAAGCAGCTAATTCTAATAAAGAAGAAGATTATTGTGAAAATAAAAATGGATGTATGTGTGATGATGATAACGATGATGATGAAATATTAATAATGCAAGGTTAGACCTTTATGGGAAAACAAAGCTATACAAATACTAATAACATCAATAGTACTTTTTGGATTAGGATATGCTGTTGAACATTTTGTACCTTCAGATAACATTATTGCACCCTTGATATTTTTAATTGTCATTGCAATATCAGGATATGAATTTATAACAGGCAGTATAAAACAATTATTTAATAAAAAAATTACCATGGGCTTACTCATGACACTTGCTATTATATGTTCATTTATGATAGGTCATGCTGAAGAAGGTGCAGGAGCTTGTCTATTATTTTTCTTAGCTGAATTTTTAGAAGATTATGCTGAAGAAAAAGCTCATAATTCCATAAAATCATTGTTAGAAATAGCACCAAATAAAGCAAAAGTACTAATTAATGGTAATGAAAAAGTCATGGATATTAAAGATGTTAATATAAATGATACTGTAATAGTTCGACCAGGAGATAAAGTACCTTTAGATGGAATAGTTTCTAAAGGAGTATCTACTATTGATCAAGCTCCTATTACAGGTGAAAGTTTACCTGTAACAAAGAATATTGGTGAAGAAGTTTTTGCTGGTACAATTAATCAAGAAGGATATTTAGAAATAAATGTCAATAAAGAATCTTCTGATACTGTTATTGCCAAAATTGTTAAACTCGTTGAAGAATCTAAATTTAAACGATCAAATACAGAGAGAAATTCATTGATAAATTTGCAAAGTATTATACACCAACAGTAATTGGAGTTGCAATACTTGTAGCTATTATACCACCATTATTCTTTGGTCAACCTATTATGACTTGGATTTACAGAGCTTTAGTAATGATGGTAGTTTCATGTCCTTGTGCATTTATAATATCAACACCAGTATCAATGGTATCTGCTATAACATCTGCAACACATCATGGAGTACTTATTAAAGGAAGAGATTATATAGAGGAAATGAAAGAGATTAAAGCAGTTGTATTTGATAAGACAGGTACTTTAACAGAAGCCAAATTAGAAGTATCTGATATAAAATTAATTAATACTCAACAATACAACAAAAATGATCTAATAAAAATTGCTAGTTCATTAGAATCATATTCTTCTCATCCAATAGGAAAAGCAATAATTGATTATGCAAATAAAAACTCTATTAATGTAGATGAAGTAACTGACTTTAAAAATATTCCTGGAAAAGGAATTGTTGGATATATAAATGGTAATGAGTATTATGCAGCAAATGAATCTTTAATTGAAGACAGTAAAAATATTTCATTAGAAGAACTTAATAATTATTCTAAAGATGGTAAAACCATTATATTCATAGGAGACAAAAATGGTTTAATTGGTATTATTACAGTATTTGATAAAATACGTAATGAATCAAAAGATGTTATAAAAAGATTGAATAATAAGAATATTGAAACAATAATGCTTACTGGTGATAATAACATTGCAGCAAGAAATGTATCTGAAAAAATAGGAATAAATTATACATATTCTAATTTATTACCTGAAGATAAATTAAATATTTTAGATATTATTCATAATAAATTTGGTGATGTAGCTATGATTGGTGATGGTATTAATGACGCACCAGCTCTAGCTCGATCAGATGTAGGTATTTCAATGGGAGCAGTAGGATCAGATGTAGCTATAGAAACCTCAGATATTGCATTGATGCAAGATGATCTTACCAAAGTACCGTATTTATTTAATTTAAGTCATAAAACTATGGAAATCATAAAAGAAAATGTAACAACTGCCATAACTGTCAAAACATTATTTGCTATATTAGCCATATTTGGATTTATATCTTTATGGGTTGCTGTAGGTATTGGTGATATGGGATTGACATTACTTGTAATTCTTAACTCATTTAGGTTAGGATCTAACAATATTTAAATCCTTTCTTTATTTTTTTTAATATGAGCAATTTTAATTGTTTTTAATATATTTACTCTTCTTCAAACTCTATTTTATAACATGTACCTTTACAATCCATTATGGATATTGTTCCACCTATTTTTATAATGAAAGAATTAAATAATTTGAATCTTGAAATTATGAAGGTACTAAGAAAGTTGATATGAATCCAATTAGATTCAAACGGGAAAGATAATATTTTTTATGAAATTTCTGAAGATAAAAGTGTTAAAGTTTTTAAATAGATAAGTAATTAAGAAAAAACTTTCAAAACATATTTTAGTTTTTTCAATATGTTAATTTAGAAAATACTAGTTTTTAAGCTTAATTAATTTAATTACTTCTTTTAAACATTTATATATAAGTTTAATAAATACATATAATTAAAAAGGAATTACATAATGCAAAAAGAATTATATAATATTATATAATCTAAAAAGAATTATATAATTCAAAAAAGATTACATGATATTACATAATCTAAATAAGATTATACAGAAATCATACTTGTTAATACTTTTTAAAAAAAAAGGAAAACTGATAACATGAATAATTTACCCTGGGGAACAGAAGATGAATTAACAGATGAGGAATTTTTTAATAGAAATAATGATATAGACTTTATTAGTAGTTTATTAAACACCACAGAAAATGGCACTACGCCAACTATCTTATTAACGGGAGTAAGAGGTGTAGGAAAAACAGCATTAATCAAAAAATTAAAGAGAATTTTTGATGATAAATATCTGGTTTGTTATATCAATTTTTCATTATCTAATGCATATCAAGATGGTAAATTAGAAAGAATAGATATAATAAAAATGTTTTACGATGAATTTATAAAATCATGCAAAGAAAAAAAACTCAATACAGTCAATAAACAAATAGAAAAATTATTTAAAACAAGACACATTTCAATTAAAGGATATTCAAACTTTAAAGATATACCATTACCTATTCCTGAAACCAAAGATAATTACACAAAACTAGCCAATTTTGTCATGGATTTACCACAATACATATATGAAGAATACTCTGATGAAATAAAAGGAATACTAATATTCATGGATGAATTTCAAGTAATTAAAGAGTTAGATAATGAATTAAATGGTTTTTTATGGTATTTAAGAAGCAAAATTCAGTCACAAAAAAATGTAGCTTATCTGTTTTCAGGAAGTATGAGTATTAAAGATGAATTAATAGAAAAAATAGCTGGAAAACAAGGTGCTTTTGGTGGACGAATGCTGACCATAGAAATAGAACCATTTACTTATGAGACTACTAAAAGGTATTTAATAGAAAAATCACCCGAATTAGAATTTACAAATGATGGATTTGAAAGATTTTATAAATGCACACGTGGAACACCATTTTATATCAATACCTTTGCTAATTTGTTACCTACTAACACAAAATTAGACAATGAAACATTAATTAATATATTTAACAAAACATTACCTATATTAGCAATACATTTTATTCAATCTTGGGGAAGATTAACATCACAAGAACAAAAAATTATAATCTGCTTATTAAAAAAACCATTAAAAAGAATAGAAATAGCAAAAAAATTAGAAATAACCAGCGGATCTTTAGGAAAACCATTAAAAAAATTACAGGATAACGTGTTAATTGAAATTAATGAAAACGGTAAATACAAAATAGTTGATCCTATATTGAAAGACTGGTTAAACAGTTCTTATCAAAAAAATGGTGTTTATCCATATAAAACATTAATATAACTGTTTATCAAAATAAAGTAAGTTTTGTATGATATCCTGTTATGGTGAAGTAAAATATCTAAAATAATGTTGGCATAATTCATATTTTTATTATGAAAATAATATTTCTATTGTTTTTATCTGAAATAAAACTATTATATTTTTTTTGTATACCTGGATAAAGAAATGTTAGACAAATACATTGTATGGGAAATAATTTATGTACCTGAAATCATTGCATGTGTATCAGATTTCAGCAATTTGAAAACGAATCCCAAATTTCTGATTTTCTCAGATCATGCTCAAAAAGTAGATTTTTTTAGATAAAAATATATAGTTAAAATTTTTATACTAATTATCTTCTTAATATTAATAAGATAAATAAATAATATGATGTAAAAATAACAATAATCGAAAAAAAAGTTGATAAATTAAAATTCCATAATCCCTATAAAAGAATTTACTATTTTGAATAAATAGTAGATTTACTTCATAATTTTAATAGTTTTCATATTAAATACTATAAATATTTATAATTATTAAGATTATTTAGTTTAATATTCTTATTATTATTAAATACTATTCTTGATATATATGTAATGAGTATAATTTGTTTATTTTATTGTTTATATTTTTGTGGATAAGATTTCTATTAAAAATTATCTTCAATTAGTTTGTTAAATTTAAAATCCACATAATTTTATTGTATAAAATACATATTATTTATATAGAAAAATAGGTTTTTTGATAAATAGTAATATGCTTATTTCTTTTTTTAATATTACTCCTATTTAGAGTTATTTGTTGCTTTAACAAAATCATTAGTCTACTAATTTAAATATAAGGATAAATTATAACTGTATTATGATTAAAGATCATTAATTAATACAAAAATGGATATAATTATAAATCATTGAAGAAACTATTTTATTAAATAATAATTAAGTTTTAATTTGGAAAGTAGTAAAATATAAACTAAATCATTTATTAATGAGGATATTAGAATGTTAAAAATTTATAAAACAAATGTTGATAAAGATATAAAAGCTGTTAATGAAATTCATGAGAATTCATGGATTGATTTGATAGATCCAACAACTGATGAACTTGATTATGTTATTGAAACTACAAGTGTAGCTGTTGATTTACTTTATAAAATGTTAGATGAAGAAGAACGTCCTCGTGTTGAAGTAGATGATTGTGGTACTCTCATTGTAATAGATACACCATTGCTAGAAGATAATGAAGAAGAATTTTCTTATATTACAAGACCTCTCGGTATAATAGTATGTAATAATAATTATGTTATAACAATTGCACCTAAAGAAGTAAAAGTATTAAATGCATTTAAGAATAATAGAATTAGATCATTCAGAACAGCAAAAAAAACACGATTTGTTATACAGATATTACTTATAACTGCTAAATCATACATAAGAGCATTACGTGTTGTAAATAGAACAATAGAACATAAAGAAAATGTATTGAGTAAATCAACTAATAATGATGACTTACTTGATTTGTTAGAAATTGAAAAAACTCTTGTATATTTCATAACTGCATTAAAAGCAAATGATGCTGTATTAAAAAAGCTATACAAAGGTAGCATCTTACCATTATATGAACGGGATGATGAATTATTAGATGATGCATTAATTGAAAATCAACAAGCTATTGAACAAAGTATTATATACAGAGAAATCTTATCTTCAATTACTGATACTTATGCAACTGTTGTATCTAATAATTTAAATAATGTAATGAAATTATTAGCTGGAATTACTATTGTTCTATCTGTTCCAACTATGATATTTTCATTTATGGGTATGAATGTTCCATTTTATTACTTGGATAGTAATCCTTACTCACCTCTATTATTGATTTTCATTGCACTTATCTTATCAATGGGAATTAGACTGATATTTAAACATAGAGATATGTTATAATGTTTATTTATTTAAATTCTAAAATTTTATCTTATTATCTTTTTACTTTATGATAAAGATCGTATTTTATTATCTTAATGATACATAACTTTGATAATTAATTATAAATCTAATTTATATATCAGATTTTAGAAATTCTATTATATTCATATGTGTTATCCCTTTATCTGAAAAATCAAATTCATCAAGACTTAATACATATTTCGGATAATTATCATCTATTTCAAGTAATGGCTTAAATTCTCGATTAATTGTATTTTCATCAGTTAAAATATAAGTTACCTGTACATATATCCTTTTATCATATTTTAAACAAATAAAATCTACTTCTAAATCTTTTATTTTTCCTACATATACTTTATAACCACGCCTTAATAATTCAATATATACTATATTTTCTAGTATTTGTCCTATTTTATTTCTATTAAAACCAACTAATGCTTGATTAAATCCATGATCCATTAAATAATATTTTTCAGATATTTTAAGTATTTTTTTACCTACTAAATCATTTCTTTCTACTTTTAACAATAAATATGCTTCTGTACAGTAATATAAATAGTTATTTATAGTATTTGAGGATACTTTTATATTTTCATGTTTAAAAAATTTCGAGATACTTCTTGCAGAAAAAGTATGTCCTATATTATCACTCATATAATGAATTAATCTATCTAATAAATCAATATCTCTTATATTATTTCTTTTTATTATGTCTTTTAATAAAATTGAATTATATACATCTTGTAAATAGTCCATCTTTTGTTGTTTTCTAAGTTCTAATACGAAAGGCATTGATCCATAATTAATATATTCATTAAATACTTCTTTTTCATTTAATGGTTCATTATTCTCTTTTTTATATTTTAAAACTTCTTTATATGAAAACGGATATATTTTTATTTCCATATATCTTCCTGCAATTAATGTTGCAAGTTCTCCAGATAGTAAACTAGAATTTGAACCAGTTATATAAATATCACAATCATAATCTATTCTATAAGCATTTATACTACGTTCCCAATCTTTTACAAGTTGAATTTCATCAAATAACAAGTAGATTTTTCCAGTAATATTTTTAGTTAATTCAGATATTAACATATCAAGCTGTTTATCTGTTTTAATTTGATTATACTTTGTTGACTCAAATGATATTAAAAAGATATTAGTTTCATTAACATTTTGTTTTTTTAGTTCATTTACTATTTGATATAGCATGTATGATTTTCCACATCTTCTTATACCTGTTATAACTTTGATTATATCCTTATTTATAAGTGGTTTTATCTTATTTATATATAACTCTCTTTTAATCATCAAAATTTTTAACCTTCATTATTATTTTTATAATGAGAACTTTTCTAAAAATATAAAAAGTTTAACTTATAAAGAGAACTTTTTTAAAAATATAAAAAGTTTAACTTATAAAGAGAACTTTTTCTGTTTATATCTATTAAAATCATATTATATATATTTTAACAAATTAATTTTCTAAAACATTATTATTTTATTATTTTCTTAAATAGAATATTTCTTTTAATTGATCATTATCCATTTCTGTTATAAATTTTTCTTTTGATTCTAACGTTATATCAGTTAGCTCTCTTTTTTCTAGTATCATATTGTTTATTTTTTCTTCAAATGTTCCCGTAGTTATTAATCGATATACCATTACATTTTTTGTTTGTCCTATTCTATATGCTCTATCTGTTGCTTGATCTTCTACAGCTGGATTCCACCATAGATCATAATGTATTACATTTTGTGCTGCAGTTAAGTTTAATCCTGTTCCTCCTGCTTTAAGTGATATTATAAAAATTTTCTTCTGTGAATTATTTTGGAATTCATTTACCATTTGATCTCTTTTTTTACGTTGAACTGATCCATTCAAGAACATTACATCTGTATTAAATGTTTCTTCTACTAATTGTTTTATTATATCACCCATCTGAACATATTGTGTAAATATTATTACTTTTTCATTATTTTGAATTATGTTGTCTAATATATCTATTAATACTTCCATCTTTCCAGATTCTTTTATTAAAATTTTCTTTGTTTTAGTGTATTGTGCTGGATGATTACAAATTTGTTTTAATGCAGTTATTAACTTGAATATTATTCCTCGTCGATTTATTTGTTCAGTAGTATTATCTAATTCTTCCATTATTGGATCTATTGTTTTCTTGTATAATGCTGTTTGTTTTGTTGTTAAGTTACAATATACATCATTGGTTATTTTCTCGGGTAAATCTTTTATTATATTTTTATCTGTCTTTAGTCTTCTTAATATAAAGGGGCTTGTTATTTTTTTGAAGTTTTGTAATGCATGTGCATTTCTTTCCTTTTCTATTGGAATTATATAATTTTTTCTAAAACTTTTTTCTGTACCTAAATAATGTTTATTTATAAAGTCAAAGATACTCCAATATTCAGATAGTCTATTTTCAATTGGTGTTCCTGTTAATGCTATTTTATATTTTGATTTTATGGATTTTATTGCTATTGTTTGTTGTGTATAATCATTTTTTATATTTTGTGCTTCATCTATCACTAGTAAATCCCATTTTTCTTTATCGAATTTTTCTTCATCTTTTCTTATTATTCCATAAGAAGATAATACTATATCACATTCTTTTTTAGGAAACTTTCTATTTGGTCCATGATAAATATATGAAGTTAATGTCGGTGTAAATTTGTTTATCTCTTTTTGCCAATTTGTTAATAAGCTTGTTGGTACTACTATCAATGTTTTATTAATTTCATCTTCTTGTTTTAAGTGTAATATTGTTGTTAATACTTCAATTGTTTTTCCCAATCCCATATCATCAGCTAATATACTTCCAAAACCTGATTTTATATTTTGTACAAGCCAATGATATCCTGTTATTTGATAATCTCTTAATTGTCCATTTAGTTTTTCAGGTATTTCTATGTTTACATCTTTCTTAAGATGTTTTATTTTATCTTGAAGTTCATTATCTATATTTAATTCGATATCCTTTATTTCATTTGTTAATACTGCTTGCATTAATTGATTTTCATTTAATTTTTTAGGTAATTTATCCATCTTTTTAATTATAGATTTAGCTTCTTTTTCATTGATAATAATGTATTCATTTCGGATTTTAACTAAGTAACCTGATTTTTTTAATAATTTTTCAAATTCGTCTTTTGTATATTCATAACTACCTAATGCTATTCTCCAGTCAAATTTTAGTATATCTTCTAATGATAAATATTTTTTATCATGTTGGGATTGTTTTAAGTTTAATGCTAGTTTAGGTTTGTATAATTCTTGTAATTGTTTTGGTAAAATTATTTTTATTCCCATTATCTCAAATAAGGGTATTGTATTTTTAAAGAACATTGAAAATTTTTTTAGTGTGAATTCAATAACTTTTCCATTATCTATTACTTGTTTTATTTCAGGTAATAATCTTTTTATCAAGTAAGTATCGGCTAGTAATTGCAGTTTTTCATTGTTATTTCTTTTTTTATCATTGATTACATTATTTATACTTATAAGTTTATTTTCTTCAAGTTTTACTTTTAGATCTATTGAGAATCCTTTTTCTGTTTCTTCTATCATTAAATATATATCATATTCTCTATTTTTTATTGAAAAATTTGAGAGCCATTGATTTATTGAGTATCCATTATTTTCTATACTATCTTTCTTAAATTGAATACTTTTAATAAAGAATAATTGGAATATTTTATTATTATATTCTTTTTTTAATGATTCTGGAGCTCCGAATATCAAGTAGTTTTTTAGGAATCCCTGGATAAGTACACTTATTGCTGTTGTTATCTGTTCTTCTTTAGTAATTTGTTTATTATTATAATAGACTAAATCATCAGGACATATCTTAATTAGTTTTTTTGTTATTTCTTTTATTTGTTTATTATAATTTGCTGGAATCCATCGGATTTTATATTTTTCAGAGGATATTGTGAATAACTCAGGAATAATTGCATTGTTTATTATTAATTCTAAAGTATATACTCTTAGTAATTGTAAAAATTGTATATTATAATTAAAATTATTTATATCATAATACTTTAACTCATCAAGAAAATTATATAACCAGTACTCTTTGGTTTTTTTATCATAAAAGGCATATCCTGATTTATAATCATATTTATCAATTTTAATGTTGAAGGGATTATTTTTTTATCTTGGATTTTCTTTATTTAGTATAATATTTTTAATTTCATAATTATTATCAAGATTTAATGTAAAATCTCCCCAAGAGGTAGGATTATTCCATTTTTGTTTTAATAATTTTTCATCAATTCTTTTATTGTTTTCTGTTTTTAATTCTTTTTTAGCATATCTTGACATTGATCTATATGTTTTATTTAATATTTCCTTAAAATCTTTTTCATAAAATACTGGGTCTTGTTTTAGCATGAAAAAGGTAGGCCCTAATAGATTAGGTATTTTTAGAAAATCAACATTATATTTTGTTAAAAAATTATTAATAGAATCCCTTTTTATTATAGTATCCATATTACTTTGGGAAGTGTATGAAATAATATCTTGAATATTTTTTATTTGTCTAATTTTTCTATCTTCATCAGTATCTACTTGATCTAGTAATTCAAATAAATCACAGTCATGTAATTTAAATACTTTAAATGGATCTTTATCAATTTCTTGAGTTATTATATAAATTAAGGCTGCAATATGTTTACATATTGGTGCATAATCTGGACAATTACAGCTTGTAGTTATATCTTCAACAGAATTAGGAAATACTTCAATATCCAATACAGATAATTTGTCATATAATTCTTCAGGAAGCTCTTGATTTAATAATCCTGATAAAATATATGGAGAATTGTTTATGATTTTTGTGATAAATGCTTTATCATCTTTTGTAAATTTATTGAATTTTACAGATGTAGTATAATGATCATAGCTTTTACCTTTTACTTTTGCTGTTACGGTATTATTATCTATTTTTAAATCATATACTCGTCCAGTATTAGCATATGTTTTACCACGGGGTATCCTATTATCAAAAAACTCTATGCCTTCTAAGGCATTAAGCCATTTATCACCCCACCATGTTTTTCCATATTTTTTCATCTTTAAACACCTTTTAACATTTTTTTTGTTTATTATTATAGTACAATTTATTTAACAAAACATATCTCTTTATGTATATTTTTATGGATTTTTATAATTTGATAAAAAAAAGACTAAAAAATTTATAATTATTAGCAAGACTCCATGTTATTTTCTATTTATATCTGTTTAAGTTAATATTATTGATAGTTATTATTAAAAATAGAACTATAGTAAAGTGATTATTATATAAAAGATAACTAAAATTATAGATATGATACTAGAATGTATAATCACTAATATTTTAATATCTTCTAATTCTTTAAAAACAGTACTAATAATCTAATTAAAAAAATATATAAAAAAAGAGTACTACTAAATTAAAGTAGTACCTAATTTAAGTTTTAATCTACTATTTGTATATCTGGATCTGTTGGAGCTGTATTGTTGTAAAATTTATTGCTATTATTAATAAATTTTGAATTATCTAATAATATTGCTCCTGCTGCTCTATCTGCATTATTATATGCTAATTTTGAGTTAGTAAGTGTTAATGTACTATTATAAGCTACTATTGCTCCACCAGCTATTCCTGCATTATTAATATTTAGTGTTGAATTATCAATTGTTGCAGTTGTGGTATATATTTCAACTGCTCCTCCAAATGTTGCATTGTTTTTAGCTAATAGTGAGTTTCTAATATTTAAAATTCCAGTTGAACCTATTGCTCCACCCATTGTTGCATTGTTATATTTAAATTTAGAGTTTATTACTGTTAAAGTTCCATTATTATTGTTTATTGCTCCACCATATTTTGTTGCATTGTTCTGATTTAAATTTGAATTGATTATTGTTAAGGAGTTATAATTGTATATTGCTCCTCCTGATACTTTTGCAGTATTTTTTGTCATTGTTACATTGTTAGTATTTAGTGTTCCATGATTACTTATTGCTCCTCCACGTTCTGCTTTTGATCCTTGTATAATACTATTTTGTATAGTTGTTGTGGTTCCATTATTAAATATTGCTCCACCCTCATGTCTTACTTTATTTTGAGTAAATTTAGAGTTTGTTATTATTGTAGTTCCATTAATAGTTTCTATTGCTCCACCATAACTAGCAGTATTTTTATTAAAGTTTGTATATGCTATTATAAGATTAGTGTTATTAGTGTATATTGCTCCACCGTTTATACCCGTGTTGTTTTCTAAATTTGTATATGTGATTGTTGTATTTGATTTTTTTGTGGCTACTGCTGCTCCATATTTTGCAGTGTTATTTATCATATCTGTTTTATAAGTTGTAAGTTCACTATACTTCGTGTATATTGCTCCACCAACTGTTGCATCGTTATTTCTTAAATCACTATCTTTAATAAATACTACTCCATTAACAGTATATAATGCTCCACCATAATCATCTGCCGTATTATTGTATAAGTTGGATTTAATTATGTTTATAGTACCAAATTTATTAAATATTGCTCCACCATCATAATCTGCTGTGTTATTTATGAAAGTTGAATCATACACATTAATAATAGTACCATGATGGCTTATTGCTCCACCATCTAATTCTGAAGTGTTATTTATGAAAGTAGAACTATATATATTACTATTACCAGAATCAAATATTGCTCCACCATATTCTTCTGCATAATTATTTTTTAAAGTAGAGTTTAATAACATTATATTTCCCATGTCGTATATTGCTCCACCATCTTCCTCTGCATAATTATTATTTAAAATGGAATTTATTATGGTTAGATTTCCATAGCCACATATTGCTCCACCCTCTTCTTCTGCATAATTATTATTTATAGTAGAATTTAATAATATTAGATTTGCATTGATAGCTATTGCTCCACCATAGTCACTTGCTTCATTATTATTTATAGTAGAATTTATTATTGTTAAATTTTTATCACTATATATTGCTCCACCTGCAGAAGATGCAGAATTATTGTACATAATAGAATTTACTATAGTTATAGTTCCATTACTGTATATTGCTCCACCTTTTTGTGCATAATCATTTCCCATAGTAGAATTTATTACTATTAAATTTCCTTGGTTATATATTGCTCCACCACGTGATGCTTTGTTATCATTTATTTTAGAGTTTGTTATTGTTAAATTTCCTTTATTGTTTATTGCTCCACCATAACCTTTGAATGTTCCATTAGTAAGTGTTATATTGTTTATAGTTACTGTTGTTCCATTGTTTATTATAAATATTTGATAGTATTGTCCATTTATTGTGACATTTGTTGTTTGTCCTTTAATTGTGATATTTTGGTTTATGACTATGTTATAATCTTCGGTTGTGTTGTATATGCCTTCTGCTAGTATTATTGTACCATTGTTATTTAGGCGATTTATTGCTTCTTGTATTGTTTTAACTGAATTTGCCCAATTAGCTCCTGTACCACTTGAAGTTGTACTTGCATTAACATAAACAGTATCTAATTTATTACCTATTGAAAGAGTGTATCCATCTATTGTAGCTAATGTTACATCTCCTTCTTTTGTATAAATATCGGATGTAGTATTTTGTCCATTATTTAATGTTTGAGTTGTTATTGTTTTATTTGCATAAGTATATGTTACGTTACGATTTGAGAATATTGTATTATCAGGTAATTGTGTTATTGTTCCATTTGTATCTATTACTGAATTTAATGATGCAGTAAGAGTTACTTGTTTATTTGATTCAATTGATGTAGTATTAGTAAATGTCATTATAACCCAATTATTTAGATTATTTTCATTTAAAAAATTATTTGGATCATTTGATCCCCACCAGTTATAATCTAAAGATCCATTGGATCCATAAACAATTACATCACAATGATTATTTAAGAATATATTATAGTTAGCGTTTAATGTTCCTTGAATACTATATATTGCTCCACCATTACGACTTGCAGTGTTATTAATAAAGATACTATTTTTTATAGTTGTTACAGCTTCAGTATTATATATTGCTCCACCATATCCTCCAGCAGTTCTGATTGCTGAATTATTAATAAATGTACTATTTTCTATAGTTATTATACCCTTATTATTACATATTGCTCCACCATATTTTCCAACAGAATTATTTATAAAGTTAGAGTTAGTAATTGTTGCATTACTATCTATTGAATATATTGCTCCACCATACATATTTGTATTACTAGTTGAGTTATTTTTTATAGTATTATTAATAAAAGTACAGTTATTAATAGTATAATTACTGTGTTGGATGTCTATTGCTCCACCAGCATGATTAGCTAAGTTATTATAAAATATTGAGTTATATATTGTTCCATTTGAGTAGTTACTAAATATTACTCCTCCCCAAGTATTCATGTTATTATTTATTGCTGTATCATTTTTAAAAGTACAGTTTTCAATAATGTACGTGGAATTAATATTTTGTATTGCTCCACCAAGACGACCTGCATAATTATCTGATAATATTGAATTAGAAAGGGTTAAATTACCACTATTGTTTATTGCTCCACCTGCTGTTGCATTTCCTTTTGTTAATGTTATATTGTTAATGGTTATTGTGGTTCCTTGTGTTATATTGAATATTTGGTATGTGTTTTGTCCAGATATTATTGTATTGTTTTGTGATTGACCTGTTATTGTTAAGTTTCTGGATAAATTTATTGTATTTGTGATGTTGTATGTTCCATCAGTTACATATACATTAGTTTTAGTATTTGATTCATTATTTGCTACAGTAAAACCATTATTAATATCCGAATAAGGTTGTAACTGTGTACCTGTTTGATTTGAACCAGTATATGATGAATTTATGTATATTGTATCATCATCTGTATATGTTTTAATAGTTGTTTTTAAATTATTTTCTTGTGTTTGTGTATCTTGACTACTTTTTTGGAT
>CAYNSJ010000050.1:0-19902 GCA_964399835.1 uncultured Methanobacteriaceae archaeon
GCTTCGAGATATTGTTTCGAGTTGTTAAGTCCGCGGTTTCCAACACCCGATTTTACACAATTTCAAAAATAGAAAAATGGTTTAACAAAACATATAAGATACACATCTTATAAGTAGGATTCATTGGTATTTACCATTGTATACTTATCTTGGTTATTGGACATGTTTTGTAATTTAATATTACTTTCTTCTTTCTAGTTAGGTGTATTCAGTATTTTGGATAATATAATTAAAATACATAACTACGAAAGCTTATACATACGGATATACAGAATGATGATTTATAATTTTCATCACAAATAGAAACATTTAAATAGTATTATATACATATAATTAATTATAACTATAACGATTATTAATTCATTGGTACGGCGACCATAGCGGTAGGGTCACATCTGATCTCGTCCCGATCTCAGTAATAAAGTCTACCTGCGTTCTTTTTGGTACTGTAGATGGTATATCTATGGGAATTTTAGAACGTTGCCGGCCTTTTACTTATTATTAGAATACTTGTTTTGATTTCATTATAAAAAAATTTTATTTACTGATATAAATCTTGTTTTATTTAAAATTGTTGTTTCTGATTTTACTAATTATTTTATAAATAATCGTTATTTATTTTCTTTTTTTTAAAAAAAATTTAATTGATTTCTTCTTTTTTAATTTATAGTATCTATTGATATTTTTTTATATAATTTACTTGTTTTTAGAATTTATTAATAATTATAATCTAATAATAAACTACTTTATCTTTTATTAAACAGTATTGTTTTTGTTTTTCTTACAGTTTTATCAACAGGTTAAATATGTATTTAATATTTGTATCTATTTTTTTTGAATATATTTGGATAAGTAACTCTTCTGTTGCAGCTATTGTTGCAATTATACAAATTAACATTATTGAGAAATTAATTTCTATTCTATTTATTAAAAATGGAAATATATACAGTAATATTCCTGTACTTTTGTTTAGGTAAGTATGTAAAAATACTATTTTTGAATATTTTTTGTATGATATAATTATGGATGTTATTTTTATTACTGCAATTATTAAAATCCATATCCATAAATAATCAGAAACTTTTGTTATTAATATGGGTATTATTGTAATTAGAAATGTTAGTATGAATACAAGATCTGCTATACTGTCTAGTTTACTTCCTGTATTACTCACATTGTCTGTTTTTCTTGCAATATATCCATCTAGTACATCTGTTATAGCACATAATGTATAGATAAATAAATATTCAATACTTAATGTAATAGTTAGTAAGAGTGTTAGTGATAATGGTATTCTTAGTATGGATATTATGTTTGGTATATTCTTTTTTAAATTCATTTATTTTATGCACCAATTTTTTTTTATCTTTGTTTTTTATTCAATTAGTAATTGTTTTTATTTGAGTTTCTATTTTTATTATTTTATTTATATTTTGAAATTTTTTTTTATTTAATATTTTTTTTGTAGTTTTATTGTTTTTTTTTTATTCTTTTTATTATATTTTATTTTGTTACTTTGTATAATCATTTCAAATTATTATTGTTATTTTTATCATTTTAATTTTTTCTATTTTTCTTGTATTTTTTATATCTTTGTTTAGTTTTTTTCTTATTTGATTATAATATTAACTATTTATGTTTTAATTATTGATAGTGTTAAATATTATAATTGATAAAAGTATTATTTGTCATATCTAAAAGTGTTTACTTTTGGACTGATACTATGTTGTAGATGGTATATGATTTTAGCTATTTATTAAATAGTAACATGAGTATACTACTTTAATTTACATCATCTGTAATGGATATTTGTAGTATCAGATATGGCTGCCTGGTACGAGGGTTACTCGGGGAGGAATGTTGGTAATCTACCTGTGATCTGGAGAGTTAGTAAACAGGCAATAATTTAACTTTTTTTAAAAAAAATAGTTTATATATTTGGTGGTGAATTAATCTTTTTTTAAAATTTATTAAGTATATCTTTATAAATATCTTTTAGTGGTTCATCTGTTTGATTGTATATCTTTTTTAATATAAGTTCTGGTGTACTTTTTGCTAAGTAATTTATTTTTGGACTTCTATCTACTATTAAATTGTATTTTTCATCTAATCCTTTAGCTTCAATTCCATCTGTTCTAATATTGATTGTGTTTATATGTTTTAGTATTTCTGGTGCCATGTGTGTTACAATTACTGCATATGTATTTTTATTTGTTATGTGTTCTATGAATCCTATTATTATTTTTATTGCTGCTTCAAGTTCTGTTATGGATTCAAGTTCATCTATTAAGATTAATTTTTTTGTTTCTCCTATTGTTACTGGAATAAATGTTTTAAGAAATGTTTCAAATGCTCCAGCATTTAGTGAATGTTTTTTTGTGAAGTAGTATACTTCTTTAATTTCAGGTATTGTTGATTGTTCAGATGTAGTACCTAATCCCATATGTGCCATGATTGTATGTTGAGCAAGTGTTTCTAGTAATGTTGTTTTTCCTCCACTATTAGCACCTGTTAATAGTACGATGTTATTTTCATTATCTAGTTGGTAATTTATTTTTTGCATTGATTTATTTGTTTCAATTTCTTCTTGTTTTAAAGTTAAGTGTAATGCATTTTTTAGTTTAAATTCTTTACCTATTTCAGGTAATGTTAATTGGTAATATTCAGTAAATGTTGCAAGTGTTAGTGGATAATCATAATGTATAGTGTCTTGTATTTCTTGTTCTATTTGTTTTTTGTATTTTATTAGAATTGAACATGCATCTAATTCTTGTTCAAATTCTTTTAGATGTTTATTTGCTATTTCATTTTCTTTTATTCTTTTTAGTTCTTGATAGTCTATTTCTAGTGGATATTTTATTATGAATGGATCATAGTTTAATCCTGTTTTTTCTTGTATTTCATCTTTTGCTATGGTTAATGTTTCTTCGAATATTTCTGTTATTTTTGGTGGCATGTTTTGGTTATCAAGTAGTTGTAATACTTCATCACCATTTAGATCAATTTGTTTTATTTTTTGTTTGAGTATTTTATTTGCTTCATCTTTTATTGATTCAGTTATTTCTTCTATATCTTGGATTGTTTGATTGTTGTTTTCAAGTATTTCAAGTGCGTCTAATGTTTCAGGTATGTTTGTTTCTTGTTGTAAGTATTGTCTTACTTTCATTGTACTTTCAAGTATTTTTTTATTTTGTTTATAGTACTCTATAATTATACTTGGTTGAATTTCATAGTCTTCTCTAGTATTACTTATCATTATGATATTGTTTGTATCTCCAAGTTCTATTTCACATTGATTGTAAAGGTAGATAATAAATTCATATTGTTCTAAATTTACTTGGTCTTCTATTGGATGTACATTTGTATATTTATCAAAGTTTTTCCCAAGTAACTGTATATAGTCATTATAATCTTCACATATTATAGCATATGCATCATTAAAATGGGGAGTTATGTCCTTTTTTAATGGTTTTATATCTGAATATAGTGATCTAATGTAAGCTAAATCTAAGCTTTTTATATCTTCTGTAGTTTTTCTAATTAGTTTTTGTGTATCTTGTATTTTATCATAATTATTACTTGGTGTTAAAAGTAATATTCTATTATGTGCATATGTGGTATTTGTAAAAAATAATAATTTTTTTATTATATCTTCATAGATTATCTTTGCTTGTGATGTTTTTAAGTATTCTTTTTCATCATCCTCTTGAATATACTTGATAATTTCTAGTGCTTTTTGTTGACTTAATCCTTGTATGTTCATGATTTTATCTATATCGTAGTTATTTACTGATTTAATTAAATTATCATATGTATTGTAGGACTGGATTATTTTGTTTGCCATTTTTTCTCCAATACCTTTGATTGTTGTTAAATCTTTTATTTTTAGCACTCTCCTTTTTTTGAATAAAAATGATAAATACTTATTTAATTAGATATATTATTATAAAATAATTATTAGAGGTTTCATATGGATTTTCTTATTTATATTCTTTTACTTTTATTAACTGGTTGTTTAGGAGGTTTTTTAGCTGGATTATTAGGTATTGGTGGAGGTATTATTCTTACTCCGCTACAATTCTTTTTATTAGAATCTATTGGTGTAGCTCCAAAAACAGCTATAGTTGTTAGTTTTGCTACAAGTCTTGCTATTATCTTTGTTACAATGCTTAACAGTACAAGACATCACTATAACAATGGGCTTGTTGAAACTAAAAATCTTTGGATATTAGCATTACTTGGATTTATTGGTTCTGTATGTGGTGCTTTAATAGGTACCTCTTTAGATGTTTCAATTCTTAAAGTAATATTTGGATTAATGTGTATACTATCTGCTGTAGGAATGTTAGTGATTAAATATCCTGATGATGACTCATTAATTGATACTAATAAAATTAAATATATAATATTAGGATTAATTACAGGAATATTATCTGGTCTATTAGGAGTAGGTGGTGGAGTTATTATGATACCAGCATTAACTTTAGCTCTTCATTATCCAACACATAAAGCTATTGGTACATCATCTGCTACAATAATTTTCACAGCATTAGGTGGTATAATAGCATATATATTATTAGGATGGAATGTTAAAGGACTTCCAGCATTTAGTTTTGGTTACATTAATATATTACAATTTGTATTTATTACAATAACAAGTACTATTATGGCTGGACAAGCTGCAATTTTGTCACGAAAAATATCTGCAGATAGACTTAAGATATTACATGTAGTGTTAATTACTATTATAGGAATTAAAATGATAGGTTTAATTTAAACCTATCTATCTTTAGTATAAACTCCTCTTCTAAAATTACCTTTGAAAAACTCTTTTTTACCATTTAATTCAAGTTTTTTAGTACTTTCTTCATTCATAATATCAACATAATGTTTTATAATATTATTTGTATCATTATTATCCATGAATTTACAATCTAAACTAATATGACTAACATTAGTCTTTTTAGATAAATATAATACATACTCATCAAGATTCAATAATCTATAATCAAATATATGACTATGATTATAACAATCAAAGTATAATTTAAATCTATCTCCTCTAGAATTAATAATATAATAACCTTCACTAGTATTTCCATTAATTAATGAATAAAAATCATCATTACTAATCATAACTTCAACATTACCACATACATTAAATTCTAAATCAATATCATTATCCTCAAATAACTTAATATCATCTAAAGCTAATTCAGGAGATAAAGTTAATCTTTTAAATCCAGGATCTTCTTTTAACAATTCAACTGTTTTATTATTAAAAATATTCAAATTATTACCATAACAATCTGCATCAATAGCACCAGCTACTCCTACAGAATCTGTCATTACTTTAATATCAATATTATTATGTAATCTAAGCTTTATAATATTCTCACTAACATCAGGAATATCCTTATCTAACAGTAACCTTGGAAGTACCCATACTAAATTTGTATTATCATTTAATAAACTATCAATTTCTACAAGATCATTATAAACATTACTTAAATAATCATGAATACTACTATAATTAAAGCTACCATCATAATAAACAGTATCTAATGGATAATTCTTAAAGCTTTCAGCTTGTTTACTATCACTAATATAACAACTTAAATTAATACTCTTATTATTAACAGTTGCTTCTTCTCTTTTTTGTAAATTTGCTTTTACATACTTGTCTATCTCTGTTTTTACTTGACTTTTATTAGTTGGAATATAAGATTTTGCTATATTACTATTTATTATACTAATTAATTCACGACGAATTTCATTTAAAACAGATATAGGCATAAATAAATCATCATAGAAATTATCATAACTAATAGAAGTTACATCATAATTAGTATTACCTGTTTTTCTTAACTGTTTATTAATAACCTTTTTTGTTAAAGGTTTATTTTCAGCTTTTAAAAATGGTTTTTGACTATTGAATATAATATCTTCTTTTAAAGCAGTTGATGAACAGGTTATAATTAAATTACGTTCTTCATCTATATTTATTCTTAAATCAATTGGAGTTTTTACAACTCTTCCTCTATTTACAATCTGTTTAGTTTTATCATGTAATACTTTAGAATAATTAAGATATACTTTACTTCCAACTTTTAATCTTAAATTCTTATCATTAGAAATTGTTATATTACTCTTATTTTTATGGAAAATATTAGTAACATACATACCCGTAGTACCTTTATCACTTTCAAACATTAATCCATCACCATTAACTAATGTGATAGGATACTGAGTATCATTAAAACCAATTTTAATTTTGTCAGCATTAACAGATTTAATAATACCTATATTATACCCTTTACTACCTGATGTTTTACGTCCAACAACTAAATCAGGAACTTCCTCAGAAATATACCCTTCTGTAAAACCACGATTAAAAGCAAGATTAAGAAGTAACTCATCATCCTCTTCTACAGCATTATCAAGCATATTTCTATAACACTGAGTAACACAACTTACATAATCATATGATTTCATACGACCTTCAATCTTAATACAATCCACACCAGTTTTAACAAAATTAGGAATATTTTCATAGGTACATAAATCATTAGTACTTAATAAATAACCCTTAGCTATACTTTCTTTCGAATTCATAGGTTGTAAAGAATATTGCATACGACAAGGTTGTGCACATAAACCTCTATTACCACTACGACCACCTAAAAATGAACTCATTAAACATTGTCCTGAATAGCAATAACATAAAGCACCATGACAGAATACTTCAATCTTAGCATGATTTTTATTAAATTTATTTAATTTACCAATAATAGAACTAACACGACTTAATGGAACTTCTCTAGATAAATTAACATTATCAAAACCAAAATCATCTAACCATTTAACAAAAGAATAATCATTAATAGTCATCTGAGTAGAAGCATGAAGACTTAAATCAGGAATTAACTTATGAACAATTGAAGCAAGACCTAAATCTTGAATGATTACAGCATCTACTCCATGAATATAAAGCCAATAAATATAATCAAGAACCTCTCTTAACTCATTTTCTAAAATAAGAGTATTGACAGTAACATAAACCTCTACGTTATATTCATGACAAAACTCAATAGCATCAGATAATTGATCTAAGCTAAAATTATCTGCAAAACCCCGTGCACCATAACTATTACCTGATAAATAAACACAATCACAACCAGCAAAAACTGCTGCAATTAAAACTTCTTCGGAACCTACTGGTGCCAATAATTTACATTTGTTATTATTATTTGTTGACAAAAAAACATTTCTCCTTTAATTCTTGATTTAAAAATAATTTTGATTTAAGTTATATTAATAAATTAGTAAATTAAGATTAATAAATAATAAGAAAATATGGGGAGTAATAAATTAAATGTATATAATACTAGAAGGAATAGATGGAGTAGGAAAATCCACACAAACACAACTACTAAAAGAATGGCTACAAAAAAAAGGATACAATACAATTGATGTAGTTGAACCAACTAATTCTGAAATTGGACATCTTATAAGAGAAATATTACTTAAACCAGAATCTACTAGTGAAAATACACAAAAAATGTTAGCATTACTATTTGCAGCAGATAGATTAACTTTAATTGAAAAAATCAAAAAAGCTGAAATTGATGATGAAATAATAATAAGTGATAGATCTTATTACTCTAGTATAGCATATCAAAATACTGATTCAATAAGTTCTGAATGGATACATTTAATAAATAAATATGCACCAAAACCAGATTTAACAATTCTTCTAGACTTAGATGCTTCTATTGCAATAGAACGATGTGATAATGAAGACTGTTTTGAAAATATACAGTTTTTAAAAAATACAAGGGAAAAATATCTTAACTTACTAAAAACAGAAGAAAACATGGTAAAAATTGATGCAACTCCAAATTTAGAAATAGTTCAAAATAAAATTCAAAAAGAAATAGAAAAAATATTAAAATAAGAGAGTTAATCTCCCTTATATACGTTCATTCATTTGATCAACAATATTATTAATAGCTTTATTAATATCATTCATAGTACCATGAAATTGAGGTCCATCATCAGTTTGTTTAATTTTTACATCAGAACCTTCAACAGCAGATTTAATTTCAGATATAGTAGGACCTGGTGGAATTGTAACATCAACAACATGATTAGCTGCATGTCGTAAATCTTCAAGTTCACCTTCAAATAATAATCCTTTATCTGTTTGAATCATCCTTAAATTATAAGTTTGCATTATTTCATCTACTTGTCTAGGTTGTAAACCAGATAATACTCTCATTTTATGTTCAGCACACATAGTTAATCAGATCCTTTTTAATTATTTTCCATATATTCACGAGCTGAAGCTAATCTTTCGGTTAAATATTTAGCCACAGTTGATTTTAAATCCATTGGATGTAATTCTTCTTTTTCAAATATTTCTAGTAACTCAGGTTCAGTTAATTCTAAATTTCCACCAAATTTCTCTGGTCTTTCAATTAACATTTTTTCATTTTCATCAAAGATATAGTAATGAGCTAATTCTATTACAGGATTATTTTCTGTAACACCTGTTGGACAAAAGCTTTTATTTATTTTTGTTTTAATCTCTTTAGGAGAATCATCTATAGCAATGAAATTTCCTTTACTACTTGACATTTTGTCAGATCCATCTGTTCCATGAATTAATGGAATATGAATACATACTGGGGAAGGATATCCAATTTTAGGTAATATTTCTCGAGCTAACATGTGTATTTTACGTTGTTCCATACCACCTAATGCTACATCAGCATTTAAATCATGAATATCTAATACTTGCATAATTGGATATAATGCTTCTGCTACATTGTGATTTTCATTGTCTCGTGTAATTTGTGCCATACTACGTTGAGCTCTTTGGATTGTAACATTTTTAGCTACTAAAAATACGTTACGTATATACTCTACAGTCATTCTTTCAGACCCAAGTATAAATTCAGTATTTTCATCTAAACCTAATGCTTTAAAACATTTTATATTATATTTTGCTGTTTCTTTTATTTCTTCAATTGTTCCTTTACCATTTAAGTATGCATGTTGATCTGCTAATAAAATTTTTATTTTAAATCCAAAATTTTGTAACTGTTTCATTTTTTTGATTGTTAATGCATGTCCTAAATGTATTTTCCCTGATGGTTCAAATCCTACATATGCTATTTTTTCATCTTTTTGTAGTACTTGTTTTAATTCATCTTTTTCTATGATCTCTTTAGTATCTTGAGATATCTTATTTATAGCAGAATCCATATCCATCTAAAATTCACCTTCATTGTTTTAATATTTGATTAATTATTTTTTACTAATTAGTTATGTTTAAGCTTACTAATAATTGCTTTTATAAATTTATACTATAATAATAACCTAACTTTATTATTAATTTTAATTACAGTTACTTCTTCACCTATCTGTAGATTATTCATTTTTTCAGTTTTATTAAGATCTATTGGCATATAAGTATCAGGGTCAAGAATTTGAATAGTTTTTGGTGTGATTGTAGTAATTGTTGTAGCTTGAGTATCAGATATTGATGCTACTTTTTTTATATTTTCATATTCTTTCCATGAAATACTTTCAACTTCTGTTGTATCCATATTTGAACATATAACCTTATGACTACCAATACTTTTTACCTGTAACAGATTATCTTTATAAGTTATAAAATCATTATTATGGAATGAAGGTAACCTTACTGATACCCAAGAACGATAAAGATCTCTACTTCTAGATTTATCATGACCTACAATTTTACGAGATTCAGTAATAGTTCCTCCAAATTGTTTTTGCATATTAATTGCAATTTTATGAGCTGCATTATATGAACCTACCTGATAATCAATACCTTCTTTTAAAACAACACGTTCAGTAACATATGCTAATTTATTAGTTTTACATAATTTTTGAATTTCATTAGATATGAATTCATCAGATTCCATAATTTCATCATCTGATAATTTACGACTATCAGCTCTTAATTGTATTACTGCTTCATAATAGCCAGAATAGAATTTACTACAATCAGGACATACACTTTTTTCAACCTTAACCTCAATTGGATAAGTTTCTTCAATTATAGTATCAAGAATTTGTCCAGTTATATGTAACTCACATTCATAAACTGTACCTCTATTTACTAAAATCTCTGTTTTTATAACTGGATTTTCTAACTTTTCATTAATCACAATATCCTTTTGAATAGCATCATTAATTATTTCATCATCATAATAACCAGATAAAATCCACTTGTCCTGTTTTAATGTAGCACCACAATGGGAACATACAGTAAATGTTGCATGTTCTGGTATTTCAACAGCTTTAAAATTATCTATGTAACAATTACTACATAGATTATCATATAATACTTTTTCTTCATTACCGCAACTTATACAAAACATAATATCAAATCACTTTTTAATAATCATTAGTAAAAAAAATATATTTTTTTTAATTACTTTGTTTCTATTATATTATTTGTAATAATCCAAATTTGTATCAATTCATTTTAATTTATTTATTCTATGAAAAATAGGTTGTTTTTATAGTGTGGGGTTTATATTTAAAATATGTAGATTAAAAAAGAACTTAAAATTAGTTCTTTTATAATGATTTAAGTGGTGCTCTAGCTCCACATGCACTACATTTAAGCATATCAATACGATCTTCACGTATAATTTTTGTATCTGGTCTATTACATTCATGACACATTACAAAGTTATCAACGTAATCTTTTATACGATCGTTTATTAAATAGTGTGTGAATTTACCTTGAAGTATAGCACGAGTTCCTTCAACGTTACCTGATGTACCTAATTCACGTAATAAATATTTAAGTACATGTTGAGGATCTCTATTTAATGTATTGGATACTTCTCCAAAGTTTTTTATAATTGTACGGTTACCTTGAATAACTGAATATCCTCTTGGTATTTTAAATCTTTTAGCTTCGAATATTTTGTCTGGTAATTGATCATATCCTTTATCTAATAATTCTTCGTATTCATCAAATTCTGTTTTGTCAGCTTTTTTAGACATTAGTCTGTCAACCTCCTTGTGTTGTCCTATTTTTTCTTTTTAGAATGTTAATTTAATAAAAGTAGAATGATATTTTTTGCTTTTCATATTAAAATAAACTATAATTATATAATATATTAATGTTTGTCATTGGTTATTATTTAAACTTTATAATTATTAATTTAATTAATCAATCTTTCTTTATTTTGTATCCACATTCTGTACAAGTTTTATCTTCTATTGTAATTATACCTTCACATTTTGGACATATCCAATCGAGTCGATTTTCTAGATTTATCCTGTTAATTCCAGTATTTTTAATTTTATTTGCATTATTTAAAGTAGAAAAATCATATCTTTTCACAGAATTTTTGTCATGTTTTTTGATAAGTTTACAAGGAAACTCAGAGCATCGTCCACAATATTTAAATGCTTTTTTATCAAAACAAGATTTGATTTTGCATTTTAATGTACTTTTTTTCTTTCCAAAGTCACTTATTAAACAACCCGGACAGTTAGATTTACAATAATCACTACATAACTGACAATTCATACCACATGGAGCAAACATTTCATTATCAATTTTTTCAGGCATTTTCATATTAAAACCTCATTTTATGTATTTTCCAAGTTTCAAAAATCCTTTTCCTATTACAAGTATTGCAACTAACATTATTAAATTAATTAATAATACCTTTGGAACACCTAATAAATTATAGTCCATAAACATATATGGAAATTTAGAACCTTGCATAAATGTAAAATTACCAAATAATGCTAATAAGTATATTATTGCAGAATATATAATAAAAGGAATTGTAGTTAATAAAATACTTTTATTATCTAAATAATCAACATTATCAAATAAAAACCAATCAATAACTGTTACAATTGGTACAATGATATGTAAAGATAAATTTTCTAAATCAAAGGGATCACTCATCATATTACCTAAAGGTAATAAAATAAAGTTTGCTATAATCATTACAATAAAAATAGATATTGTAATAATATATTTCCAGTTGTAATATATTTTCTTATTTTTCTCACTTAATTTATAATTTTTAAGAATTATATATAAAAATCCAATGTAACTAATTAATACAAGTGTATTTGTTATATTAGTATAAAATAAAAACATTTGTTGAGGATTAGGGATAGAAATAACTTCTTTAACTAGTCCTATTATAGCAAAAGAGATAATTATAATTTTTAAAAGTATTGAGATATTTCTATTTTCATTCATCTTTTTTTATATTCTCCTTATTTTAAAGTATTTAAAAAAAAGGGTGGTTAAACCTTTTTTATATTTAAGGTAATCCATAATGATCTGGATTAGGTTCGTATACTACTCCTTTAGCTTTTAACATATTAAGTAAACTAATTGCTTTATTTTCATCTATGTTATAAGTATCTAATAATTCAGCAAGTACAACATGTTTAGGGGCTTTATTTTCAAATTCTTCAGATAATTTTTTAACAACTTCAATTACTATATTCATTTTGTCTCTTTCTGATTTAGGAGTTCTACCTTCTACTTTATCAATATCTACTTTTCCAGTATCTGGATCATATCCTACTTGTTTCATACAATCTTCTTGTAATGTTATAGCACGTTCAGCATCTTCTTTTTTAACTTCATTACTTAATCGTATTCTTGCACTAGCTTCTGATAATCTTACAAGAGCTTCTAGTTGACGAGCAGTAATTGGTACTGGTGATTCTTCATCTACTGCACCTCCACGCATAGTAACATAAAATTCTTGTAATACGACACTAGCTTCTTCAGTTAGTGTAGGTCGTACATTTCTTCTTGCATATGCAATGTATTTACGTAGTAATTCTGGATCTATTACATAAGGTACTGTACTATCTTTATGTATTTTTAGTATATGGCCTGCTAATTTGTAATCTCTTTCTTTGTTTGGTTTATCTTCAATGATGAATATTAAATCAAAACGTGATAAAATAGGTGAAGGTAAATCTATTTGTTCAGCTATTGATTTATATCTATCAAATCTACCAAATTTAGGGTTTGCTGCAGCTAATACACTACATCTACTGTTTAGTGTTGCCATAATTCCTGCTTTTGCAATGGATATTGTTTGTTGTTCTAAAGCTTCGTGTATTGCACTACGATCTTCTTCTCTCATTTTATCCAATTCATCAACACATACATTACCTTTATCACCTAATACTAATGCACCAGCTTCTAAACTCCATCCTCCAAGATCATCACGTACAGCAGCAGCAGTTAATCCTACACCACTTGTACCTTTACCACTTGTATAAATACCACGAGGAGCTAGTTTAGAAACATATTTTAATATTTGAGATTTACCTATACCTGGATCTCCAACAATTAGAATATGCATATCTCCACGAATATGAGTTTTATCTTCTAGTGTTTTAGCACTTCCACCAAATAATTGGAAAGCAATAGCTTCTTTAACTTCGTAATATCCTTGGATAGAAGGTGCAGTAGAGTCAATGATTTTATTATATATTTCTGGATCTTGAGCAAGTTTCAATATTTCTTCTTCATCTTCTTCACTAATATGTAACTCTTCAAATTCTTGTTCTAAAGGTTCAAGATAGTTACCTGTGATAAAATTATTAAATCGTTTAGTTTTTTCATCACGATTAGTTTTTAAAACACCATTTACTCGAACTTTATCTCCAGGAGTAAGTGAATCAACAAGATCATCTTCTAAAATTATGTTTATTTGTCTTGGTTGATCACCACCAGATAAATTCTCAAGAGGTTCTTGTAATTTTACTGTTTGTGTGTCCATAAATGTTGACTGATCTTGTAATAATTTGAAACTTCTTCCACCACATTCTTGGCATACTGCAGGTTCATGTATAATGTTACTTTTTTGTTCTACTTCATGTATTCTCATACAACTTCTACATTCAAAGGTTGCAGTTACGATACGTGGATGTATTTCATCTGTTTTTCTGACAATACCATCAACAGCTACAAATTTACCAATAAATTCACTTCTAAGAAATCTTAAAGGTACATTGTTACGAACTTTTTTAAATCGAACATTTAAACTAGCATTTTTTCGTTGTGGGTCAATATTTGCAACAGCATGAGAAGCTGATTCAATTGTTTCTTCTGGTTTTTCAATTAATAAATCAGCAAGATCGGGATCAAAAAGTTCCAAGTCAGTATAATCAATAATAACTGATTTCTCTTCTGGATACATGTCCAAAACAGCAAAAACTTCTTCTTTACTTTTTGTACTAAAAAATTCCTCAAATTTTGGAGTTGAGGTTTTACTTTTTTCAATCATTGACGTCATATAGTATAACTATATATTTATTTTATTTTATTTTTTTTGATGTAGCTATTATTTTATTTTAATAAATTTAAGTTTTCTTTAATTTTTTTGATCTTAATAATATAATAAAATTTAATATATACGTACTCTTATATACTCCAAAAAATAAAGATATAATACATTCTTATAATAAATACTATAAAATAGTAAATTAACCCTTTAACTAAGGATCTAATGTGTTAAAGTTATTATTTAATTTGATTTTTATGATTAAATAACATTAAACTTGCTAGGGATTTATTAACATAGTTTATTATAATAAGATCCTAAAAATCTATAATTATTTGGATTAACTGGCAGTAATCATTCTGCCAATATAAAAAAAGTATAGATTGTTTTAATGAGGTAAACAGAAATGAAACGTTCACGATTGAGACTTTTTAAAACTACCTCCTTAACAATATCATTAATTGGAGTTATATTGATATTAATTACTGTTGGTATAATAGCATATATTGGGGTATCTGAATTAACGTCATCAGTTTCAAATACTGTAAGTAGTGGAGCATCTTATGATCAACTATCTTCCGTTAAGTCAGAATATAATAATGTATCACAGAAATATAATTCTATTAATTCTAAAGTAGTAAATACTAGTGATATGAGTATTAAATCAGATTATAATAATGGAAAATTGAAACTTAGCGAAGCTAATCAAACATTATCAGCTGCTGAAAGTGATATATCCTTAGGTAAGTCTGATCAAGAGGTTGGAAGTAAAATAAATCAAACAAGAGAAAGTATCAAAGAAGCCAATGATATCTATAATGATATAGCGGGTAGTTCAGGTTAATATTTAATTAAATAATATTTACTTATTTATTTCCTCTTTTAAGATTTTTTTTTAATAATATTATTTTTAAAATTGAATAGTTCTATTTTTGAAATTAATCATTTCTATTTTTAAAATTCAGTAATTTTCTAAAAAAAATAAGTTGGAGATTAGATTTTTAATTTCTTCTTTTAGGTTTAAAACCTTTAGCTATTACATACATTTCAGCACTTCGTTTACGTGAAGAACCAGGTTTTGTTGTTTTAACTTGTTTAAATTTTTGTTTAACTGTTTTTATTAATTTTTGATATTCTTCACCTTGGAATGCTTTAAAGATCATTTTACCATTAGGTTTTAAAATATTTTCAGAAATATCTAGAACAGACATTACAAGATCATATGCACGTAAATTATCTATATCTTTAATACCTGTAAGTTTAGGTGAAGCATCAGATAAAATAACATCAACTTTACCATCAGTTAATTCTGTGATTATATCTTGAATTTTAGGAGTTGTAAAATCTCCTTTTATTGCAGTAAAATTTTCATGATCGATAGGTTTAATATATTCTAAATCAACAGATACTACTTGACCTTTACCTTCTTCTCCAATAACTTCTAAAGCAACTTGTGACCATCCACCAGGTGCTGCTCCAAGATCAACAATGTTATAATCAGGTTTTAATAATTTATATTTTTTATCTAACTGTTTTAATTTGAAAGAAGCACGTGATCGATAATCTTGTTTTTTAGCTAATTTATAATAATGCTCTTTTTTATGTTCCATTTCCCATTGACTCATTTAACAAAACTCCTTTTTATTTTAATGTTTAAATCTACTAAAATCTAATGATTGACATACAGGAGCTCCAATTTTAATAATATCTGCTTCAACGTTGGATCCTGAGATTTCAAGTAACATAACAGTTGGATTAGATAATCTTGGATTTGTAGGACTACCTGGATTTAATAATAATAAATCACCTATTTGTTGAATATTTGCTTGATGGGTATGACCACTTACAAGAATATTTACACCTAATTCTTGTGCAATATAACTTAATTGTTGTGTATCTCCACGTGGATAAATATAACCATGATTTAAACCAATTTTTACATCTTCTACTTCAATAATTTCACTTTCATTTAAATCACTGTCAAAATCCATATTTCCTTTAACAGCATAAACAGGAGCAATTTCTTCTAGTTGTTCAATAACACTTAAATCAACAATATCTCCTGCATGTAATATAAGATCCACATCTTTAAATACTTCAAATACTTTATCCGGTATTTTACTAGCCCTATCAGGTATATGTGTGTCTGATATAATACCAATTAACAATTATTTAATCCTCCTTATAATAATTCTTTTATAACTTTATAATCATATTCTTTCTCTTAAAAATAGTATTTCATAAACATATAAATTTTTTTTCTTGTTATTATTTTATAGAATTTATATTATATAAGTAGAACATATATGATTTAAGATTTTTATTTATGTTTTTAAAAAAGGTATAATTAACATATTATTATTTATATAAATATTGAAATAATGATTTTATATAGAAAAAAAACATAAACTCAAAAATTAAATATGATGTTATGTGGATATTAATGGGAAATCAGAAAATATTGATAGACTTAATAAGAATATAAAATATAACAATAATTTTCAATTATAATAACTGATTAACTTATACTATCAAAATCAAATCAAAACAATTAAAGGAGAATAAAAATAATGAGTGAATTAATAATCTGTGAGAAGCCAAAGACTGCAGAAAAAGTAGCTAAAGCATTATCAGATTCACCAGTAAAAAATTCATATAAAAGAGTACCGTATTATGAAATAGAAAAAGATAATGGTGATTTAACAAGAGTAGTGTCTGCAGTAGGTCATCTATATGCATTGAGATCTTCAGATAAAAAACAAAAACGGCTTTTTGATGTGGAATGGGCACCATTAAATGAAACAGATAAATCAAAAAAATATGTAAAAAATTACATAGATGCCATAAAAAAATTCTCAAAAGATGCAGATAGATATATACATGCTTGCGATTATGATACTGAAGGAACATTAATTGGATATAATGCATTAAAATTTATATGTGGAGAAGACAGTATTGATAAAACATTTCGAATGAAATTTTCTACACTTACAAAAGAAGACTTGTTAAAAGCATATTCTGAGGCATATCCTTTAACTAAAGATAAAAGTTGGGTTGATAGTGGGGAAGCAAGACATGTTTTAGACTTTTTATTTGGAGTAAACATCTCAAAATATATGACAGATTCAGTATTAGAAGTAACAAATCGTTATGTACAATTATCTGCAGGTAGGGTACAAACACCAACATTAGCAATCTTAACTGAAAGAGAAAAAGAAATACAAAAATTTGTACCTGTACCTTATTGGTTAGTTAAAGCAAAAATACAAAAAGGAATAATTGCTGACCATAAAAAAGGAAAAATATTTGATAAAAAAGAAGTAGAAAAAATCCTTGAAAACTGTAAAGGAAAAGATGCTACAGTTACAAAAATTACTCAAAGAAAATCTAAAAAAGGATTACCTGTACCATTTGAACTAGGAACACTACAAACAGAGTCATATGCACAATTTGGATTCACACCAAGAAAAACACAACAAATAGCACAAAACTTATACATAGGTGGATACACATCTTATCCAAGAACATCATCCCAAAAATTACCAGAAAACTTAGGACTTCCAAAAATACTCAAACAATTATCTAATAATCCGTTATACAAAGATAAAATCAATCAACTCAAAAAACCATTAAAACCAAATGAAGGTAAAAAAACAGATGAAGCACACCCTGCTATACATCCAACAGGAATACTTCCAAAAGAATTATCAAAAGATGAACAAAAAGTATATGATTTAATTACTTATAGGTTCATTAGTATTTTCGGAGAACCTGCTGAAATGGAATCAATAAAAGTAGATATAGATATTGGTGGAGAACCATTTAACTTCTCTAGACAAAGAATATCTAAAATGGGATGGTTAGAATTAGATCCATATCAACTTAAAAAAGTGAAAAATGAAGAGTTTCCTGATGTAAAAGAAGGAGAAACAACAAAAGCTAAAGTTAAAAGTGAAGAAAAAGAAACCAAACCACCTGCAAGATATAACCAAGCATCTATCATTAAAGAGTTAGAAAAACGAGAACTTGGAACAAAATCCACTAGAGCTAATATTGTATCTATATTATATACAAGAAAATACATTGAAGGAAAACAAATCACAGTAAATAAACTTGGTGAACACATGATAGATACACTTGAAAAATATTCTAAACGTATTACAAGTGAAAAAATGACCAAAGAATTTGAAAGTGATCTTGGAGAAATTAAAGAAACAAAAACCACGGAAAATGAAGTAATTCAAGATGCTAAAAAAGAACTTGATGGAATATTAGATTCTATTGAAGATAATAAAAAAAATATAGGTGAAGAATTATACGAAGCCTACAAAGATAGTCGTATAGTAGGTAAATGTGAATGTGGTGGAAATTTAATAATAATCTCATCACCACGTGGTGGAAAATTTGTTGGATGCTCAAATTATCCTGATTGTAAAAAAACATATTCTTTACCAGCAGGAGCTAATGTTCTAAAAACAACATGTGAAAAATGTGGACTACCTACTATATCATATGGTAAACCTAGACAAAGAGCTTGTTTAGACTTTAAATGTGCAAATGGTGGTAAACAATCAAGTAATGATGTTGTGGGTGAATGTCCTGATTGTGGAAAAGATCTTATAAAAAGAATGGGTCGATATGGTGAATTTATAGGATGTAGTGGTTTCCCTAAATGTAGATTTACATCATCAATAGCTGATTTTGAAAAATCAAAAGAAGAAGGTACTCAAAAAGAAGAAGTTAAAGAAGAAGGAAAATAGATTAATTTTGAATAGTTTAATCTATTACATACTATTTTTTTTAAATATTAAATTCATTATCATTAGAGTTTTTAAGTTCTTTTATTGTAACATTAGGATTTATGAATCGAATATTACTCCGTTCATGTTTTATATGTATTGCATTTGAAGGACATATATGAATACAACGGAAACATTCTTCACAATTATCATTTATTTTAACATCTAGTTTTGTTATAGTAATATTATTTACCGGACATAATTGTTCACATAAATGACAATGATCACAGTTGTCATTGATATAAAAATGTTCTGGAACCAAAATTATATGGGACATTATTGTACCAAATTTAGATATGATCTTTTCATCTGCTCCAAATTTAATCTTAGATTTTTTTTGATTATATATATCATCTTTTATTTGCATTATGTCTGAATTAATTTTATCAAATGATTTCTTTTTTAATTCTTTATTTATCTCAAATATTGGTAAATAATTATCAACCATTAATATTTTATTTGTATAATCTACTGTTATTCCTCTTTTATTTAACATATCTTCAGCATAGTTAAGTGTTGTCATGGATGTTGATCCATATGTGGTTATAACAAAAACATAATCTGCAGTTATAGAAATTTTTTTAAGGAATTTTTCTACTATTTTAGGTAATCTATAATAATAACATGGAAAAATAATTCCTACAACATCATCGTTAATTTCATACTTATTTTTTTTGTGCGACAAGCAATTGTCTTTTATTTGTTTGAGATATGTCAGTATAGTAGTAGAATACTATTAACTGTGTTGTATTCAGTTATTCTCCCTTGATACT
>CAYNSJ010000051.1:0-19714 GCA_964399835.1 uncultured Methanobacteriaceae archaeon
AATTTATGATAAATGGTATCAATCATTTATAATAAAAGTTAGGTAATTGACTATAGATGAAAATCTAGTAGAAATAGATAGAGTATATCATGATGATATTCTTGATGTTTCAAAATTTAAGAAAATGGATAATACTCCTGATATTAATGAAGTTGTTAAGAAACTTTTAAATAATTTAGATTATTCTGTTGAAGTATATTATCCAATAAAAAATTCAAATGATTTTTCTGTATCTTTTTTTAATAATCAAACTTTAATCAAGGGTCCTATTGAGTTAAATGAGATTAAAGGAATTTATTTATCTGATGTATTTGTTAGTAGTGAAAATGTATTACTTGATATTATGAGAGATGTTTATAATACAGGTAAATCTCAAAATTTATATTTTGACTTCTATGAAAATGATATATTATATAGGAGAGTTGATGTTAAAATTATTGTATTAGATGGTTTTGTATATTTTTTAAGTAAAAACAAAGATGATTACTCTTCATTATTTAGTAATGAAAAAAATCTTTTTGAAAATGAAGTTACTCCTATAATAGTTTATCAAAATAAACATTTTGTTAAATGTAATAAAAAATATTTAGATATATTTAAACAAAATGATATTACTGATGTAATAGGTAAAGAAATGGGTTATAGTGGATTTTTAGATGAAGCTACTGTAAGTTATATAAATAAGAAAATTGAAAAGGTTTTAAAGGAAAAGTTATCTTCTTATGAATTTCCTCTTGAATTGAAAATTAATAGATCATTATTTTACTTTAATATAACTTGTAATTATATTGTTTATCAGGGAGAACCAGCAGTATTATGTATTTTTAATGATATCACTAAACAAGAATTAACCAAAAGAGAACGGGATAAAAAGGCTCAAGAAGCTTCTTTTTTAGAAGAAAATTTAGAATTAATTCAATCAGCAACAGATACTGGAATTGCATATTTATTTAATGGTAAAATTATACGCTCATCTAAATTATATGAAATAATAGAAAGAGAACATTATGATGAAGATTTAGATAGGGATATTACAGAAGATTTTGTTATTGAGGAAGATAAACATATTTTAGAAGAAAACTATGCAAAACTTAAATATGATCATAATGCTGTTGATTTTATTGTGAGGATTAGTACAGCTAAAGGAAATTTAAAATATATTCATTGTTATATACGTGTTAAATATGTTAATGATGTAGTAAATGGATTCATTTCATTTTATCGAGATGTTACAGATGAACAAGTATATTTAAAAGATTTAAAAATAGCTTTAGATGAATCTTTAAAATTAAAGAATAAACTAGAAAATATACAAAGAATAACTAAAACAGCTATGAGTTATACTAATAGTAAGGGAACCTTAGATTGGACACTTTCTACAGCTCATTTATTAAAAGTAGATCCTGAAGAATTTGAAAATTATCATGGTACTCATTTTGATGTTGTGTTTGATGAAGATATACATCATTGGCATGAAGCTTATGAAAAATGTTCTCCAGAGTTTCCTGAAGCAAATGCATTGTTACGTATTATAAATGCTAAAGGTGAACTTGCTTATATAAAAAATTATGTATTATGTGAATATGATGAAGATGATAATGAAATTGGGCATATCAATTTTTATCAGGATGTAACAGAACAAATTACACGAGAAAATATGTTAACTGAAGCTTTAAATAATTCACAACAGTTAGAGAAGAATTTAGAAAAAATTCAAAAAATCAGTAAAACATCAATGTCCTATATTAATGATAAAACTAAAGAAACTACGTGGTTTGTGAAAGGTTATAGTATTTTAGATGTTAACCCTGAAAAATATTCAGGTAATATGGCTGATTATGTAATTAATGAAGATAAAAATATCTGGATGGAAAATCATGTTAAGTGTACTCCTGAAAATCCAGAGGTTTCTTTTGTTCAACGGATTATTTCAGATAAATCTGAATTGAAATATATTCATACTTTTGTAGCATATGAATTTGACAAAGAGGGTAATAAAATTTCTCATATTAATTTCTTCCAAGACATAACTGAAGAAGTTGAAAAAGAAAATAAATTAAAAGAGTCTTTAAAAGAAACATTAAAACTTCAAAATAGTTTAAATAGAATTCAATCTTTAAGTAAAACTGTGATAGGCTATTCTGATGGATCTAAATATTCAAAATGGACTCCTGAAATATTTGATTTATTAGAAATTGAACCTGAAAATTATGAAAATGATATGAATAATATTATTCGAAGATTTGTCCTTGATGAAGATTTATTAGTCAGAAACGAAGCTGTTTCAAAATTAACATCAGAACATCCCGATGCAAAATTTAATCAAAGAATTAGAACGGGTAAAGGAAATATCAAATATCTTAAAACAATTATACATCAAGAGTATGATCATAATGGTAATTTGATTGATCGTATAAGTTTTAATCAAGATATGACACGTGAGATAGAATATCAAAATCAGTTAGAAACAGCATTAAATGATAAGGAAGTTTTACTTACTGAAGTTCATCATAGAGTGAAAAATAATTTACAAATAATAATAAGTCTAATTAATCTAGATAGAAATTATGAAGCTAGTCCTGAAAGTATACTAAATGATACTGAAAATCGTATATATGCTATGGCATTAATACATGAAAAAATTTATGGTTCTACTTCATTATCTGATGTTGATATGAAAGATTATATTGAATCACTAGTTAATTCATTATTTGATACATATTGGTCAGATATTAAATTCCATTCAGATATAGATCCATTAGAATTAAACATGGAAGAAGCTATTCCCTTAGGACTTATAATAAATGAATTAGTAACTAATACAATTAATCATGCATTTCCTGATGATGGAGATGGTGATTTATATATTAAATTTAAGAAAGAAGATAAACATTATACATTAATTGTTAAAGATGATGGTGTTGGATTACCTGATAATTTTAGTATAGATAATCTTACTAGTTTAGGTTTGATTGTTGTTCAAAATCTTACTTTACAAATAGGTGGTCTTTTTACTATTTTAAATGGTGAAGGTAGTGGATTTAAAATAGAATTTGATGAAGTATAATTAAATTAAATATTTTATTATTAAAAAAATAAGAAGGATATTTTAAAATGTATATGAAGGTTATGGATGAGAAATTAATTCAAATATGTCAATTATCAATTAATAAGGGTTTAGATTTTACTAAACTCAAGAAGGTAAGTAATGTTAATAGTATTGATGAGGTTACTGTGGAAGTTTTAAATAACTTGAATTATTCTGTTGCAGTTTATTCATTTATTGATAATTCAAGTGATGTTTATGTATCATTTTTGAATAATTCTATTATGAATCGTACATCTCTTGAATTAGAAAATATTAAGGGTATATGTTTATCTGATTTAATAGACAATGATGATGAAAATTTATTATTTATAAAAAATATGCAAAAAGTTTATGATACAGGTATATCTCAGAAGTTATTTTTTGAATTTTATAAAAATGATATGTTATATAAACGATTTGATGTTAAAATTATAAAAGCAAAAGACTTTCTTTTTGTTATATGTAGGGATACTGCTGATTATTCATTATTATCTATGGAACAAGAAAAACTTTTTGGCAATGATATTAATGCTATGGTAATTATTCAAGATGAATGTTTTATTAAATGTAATAAAAGATATTTAGAACTAATAGGTTGTACTAATTATGCTGATATTATTGGTAAAAAAGTTGGTTATAAAGATTTAACAAATAACTATTCTGTTGATTTATTGGAAAATATTAATAAGGTTCTAAAAGAAAAATTATCTTCATATATATTTCCCCTTGAAATAACTAAAAATGGTACGTTGTTTCGTTATTTTAACTTGAATCTAAAGTACATTATTTATAATGATAAACCTGCTGTTTTAGGTATTGAGACAGATCTTACAGAACAAGAAATAACCAAAAGAGAAAGGGATAAAAAAGCTAGACAAGCTTCTTTTTTTCAAAGAAATTTGGAATTACTTCAATCTACAACAGATACAGGAGTTAGTTATCAATTTGATAAAAAATTTATACATTCCTCTAAATTTTATGAATTAATTGAAAGAGAGCCGATTATTGAAGATTCATCTAGAAATATTTTAACTGATTTTGTAATTGATGAAGATAAACATATTTTAGAGGAAAACTATGCAAAACTTAAATCTGGACAAAATAATGTTAATTTTATTATAAGAATAAACACAGCCAAAGGAAATTTGAAATATATTCATTATTATTTAAAAGTAAAACAAGGAAAAGATAGGATGGATGGTCCTATATCTTTTTATCGTGATGTTACAGAAGAACAAATCTATCTAAAGGATTTAAAAGAATATTTAAAGAAATTATCATTATTAAAAGAGGATTTAGAACTTACACAAAAAATTAGTAAAACAGCAATGAGTTATGTGGATGGTAATGGTATAGTTAAATGGACGAAGTCTATGTTTAATATACTAAAGTTAGATTCAGAACAGTATAAAAATTACAATAAAAATTTTTTTGATTTTATATTAACTGAAGATTTACATTGTTGGTATGATGCTTATGATAAATGTTCACCTGATTTTCCTGAATCAAGTACTATTATACGTTTTTTAAATGGTGAAGGTAATATTGCTTATATAAAATGTTTTATTATATGTACATATGATATTAAAGGTAATGAAAATAGATGTATAACATTATATCAAGATGTTAGCGATCAATTAAAACATGAAAATGAGCTTAAAAATGTCTTAAATAATTCTAAGAAGTTAGAACAGAATTTAGAGAAGATTCAAAAAGTTAGTAAAACTGCTTTATGTTATGTAGATCATAGAAATGAAGATAATCTTGTCTGGTTTAATAAAGGTTATAATATTCTTGATATAACATCTGATGAGTATTTGGGAACTATGGATAGTTATCTTATTCCTGAGGATAAGTATGTTTGGGTGGAAAATCATGCTAAATGTACTCCTGAAAATCCTGAAACTTCATTTATTCAGAGGATTATTTCAGGTAAAGGTGTATTGAAGTATATCAGAACATTTGTTGCATTTGAATTTGATGAAAATGGTAATAGGATATCACATGTTAATCTTTATCAAGATATCACAAAAGAAATAGAACAAGAAAATGAATTGAAATTTGCTTTAAATAATTCTAAGAAGTTAGAACAGAATTTAGAGAAGATTCAAAAAGTTAGTAAAACTGCTTTATGTTATGTAGATCATAGAAATGAAGATAATCTTGTCTGGTTTAATAAAGGTTATAATATTCTTGATATAACATCTGATGAGTATTTGGGAACTATGGATAGTTATCTTATTCCTGAGGATAAGTATGTTTGGGTGGAAAATCATGCTAAATGTACTCCTGAAAATCCTGAAACTTCATTTATTCAGAGGATTATTTCAGGTAAAGGTGTATTGAAGTATATCAAAACATTTGTTGCATTTGAATTTGATGAAAATGGTAATAAGATATCACATGTTAATCTTTATCAAGATATCACAAAAGAAGTAGAGGAAAAAAAAGAATTAAAAGAATCTTTATCAAATGCTTTGAAAATTCAGAGAAATATTGATAGAATTCAAGCTTCAAGTAAAATTGCTATAAGTTATTCTGATGGAATGAAATATTTCAAATGGACTCCTGAAATATTTAATATATTAGAAATTAATTCAAATGATTATAAAAGAAACATGTATAGTCTTATGGAACAATTTGTTATTGAAGAGGATTTAAAAGTTAGAAAAAAATGTTTTTCTAAATTATCTCCAAAAAATCCAGATATTGAATTTAATCAGAGAATTAAAACAGCTAAAGGAAATATTAAATATATTAGAACAAGATTACATCATGATTATGATAGTGATGGTAATTTGATTTATCGTTCAAGTTTTAATCAAGATATTACACGTGATATTAAATATCAAAATCATTTAGAAGCTGAATTAAAAGATAAGAAAATATTGTTAGCTGAAGTTCATCATAGGGTAAAAAATAATTTACAAATATTATTAAGTTTAATTAATTTAAATAAAAATTATGAATCTAAACCTGAAACTATTTTAGCTAATACTGAAAATCGTATATATGCTATGGCATTATTACATGAAAAAATATATGGGTCTTCTTCATTATCAAAAGTTGATATTAAAGATTATTTAGAATCATTAGTTAATTCATTATTTGATATATATTGGTCAGATATTAATTTTCACTCAGATATTGATTCATATGATATGAATATGGAAAAATCAATTCCATTAGGTCTTATATTAAATGAATTAACACTTAATACAATAAAATATGCATTTATATCGGATAAAGAAGGAAATTTTCATGTATCATTTAAAAAACAGGATAAGAAATACATATTAATTGTTAAAGATGATGGTGTAGGACTACCTGATGATATTGATTTAAATAATCTTACAAGTTTAGGTTTGATTGTTGTTCAAAATCTTACTCTACAAATAGGAGGTACTTTTTCATTATATGATTGTGATGGTGCTGGATTTAAAATTGAATTTGATGAAGAGTAAACTTAACTAATTATTATTCAAGTATATAAATAACTATAAGACATAAATATAAATATATTCGAATTTTATCAAAAAATAAAAAAGGAAAATAGGTCAGAGGATATGTATACAGTTATTCTAGATGAAAATCTAAATGAGATCGATAAGATATATTTAAAAGAAGATTTTCAATATAAAAAACTTAAAAGAATAGAAAATTTATCTAATCTTGATGATTTAACTATGGAATTTCTAAATAAATTTGATTATTCTATCGGTGTTTATTCTTTTGATAAGAATTTAGATGATTTTTATTTATCTTTTATTAATGAATCTGTTTTAAATTATTATTCATTTAAATTAGAGGATGTTTTGGGTGTTTACATATCTGATGTTTTTAATAATGATTATTCTCCTGATTCATTATTTAAGAAAATGAAAGAAGTTTATAAAACAGGTCAACAACAACAATTCTATGGAGAATATTATAAAGATGATATATTATACAAAAGATTTGATATTAAGTTTGTTAAGGTAAAAGATTTTCTTTGTATTATAAATAAAGATGTAACTGACTATTTTCTATTATCAATGGAAGAAGAGAAAATTTTTAATAATGATGTTACAGCAATAACAATAATTCAAAATGGTCATTATATAAAATGTAACAAACAATATCTTGAATTATTTAATCAAAATAGTTATGATCAAATCATTGATAAAAAAATTGGATTTAGCGGATTATTTGATGATCATTCTATTAAAATAATAAAGAAAAATGTTAATAAAACATTAAAAGAAGAATTATCCTCATTAACATTTCCTATAGAAATTAAGAAAAATGATATTAATTCATATTACTTTAATATTACATGTAAATATATTGTTTATAAAGGTAAACCTGCTGTTTTAGTTATTAATGAAGATATTACTGATAAAAAATTGAATAAATTAGAAAATGAGAAAAAATCTAAACAAACTTCTGTTTTAGGAGAAACTTTAGATTTAATTCAATCAGCTACGGATACAGGTATTACTTATCAATTTTATGATAATATTCAACTTTCATCTAATTTATATAAAATAATAGAAAGGAAACAATTAGAGAGTGATTCTAGAATAAATCATCTTGATGATTTTGTTATTGATGAAGATAAGCATATTTTAGAAGAAAATTATGCAAAACTTAAATCTGGAGAAAATAATGTTAATTTTATTATAAGAATATGTACTGCTAAGGGAAATTTAAAATATATTCATGTTTATCTAAAAGTAACTTATGAAAATAATAAACTCAAAGAAGCTATAGGAGTTTATAAAGATGTTACTGAAGAACAATTATACATAAAAGATCTAAAAGTAGCTGTAGAAGAGTCAATAACTTTAAAAAATAAATTGGAACATATTCAAAATATCAGTAAAACAGCTATGAGTTATAGTAATAGTGAAGGAACATTAGATTGGACTCCATCTATTTATGATTTATTAAAATTAGATCCTGAAAAATATAAAAATTATCATGGAACTTTTTTTGAATTAATAATTGAAGAAGATATATTATCTTGGTATACGGTTCATGCTAGATGTTCACCAGCTACTCCTGAAGCAAGTACAATTTTACGTCTTATAAATGGGGAAGGTAATATTGCTTATATAAAATGTTATATAGTGTATGATTATGATGATAATGGTAATGAAATTGGACATATAAACTTTATACAGGATATAACTGATGAAATTGAAAGAGAAAATCAATTAAAAGAAGCATTAAATGAGACATTAAAACTTGAAGATAACTTAAATAGAGTTCAAGACTTAAGTAAGATTGCTATAGGTTATTCTGATAAAATAAACAATTTTAAATGGAATCATGAAGTATTTGAAATATTAGAAATAGATCCTAATTATTATGATACTGATTTATATTATCTTATTGAAAGATTTGTTATGGATGAAGACTTAAAAAACAGACAGAATCATATTAATAAACTTTCTCCAAAATGTCCTGATGTTGAATTTAATCAAAGAGTAAAAACAGGTAAAGGAAATATTAAATATCTTAAAACTATTATTCATAGAGATTATGACAAGGACAATAATTTAATTAAACATGTAAGTTTTAATCAGGACATTACCCGTGAGATCGAATATCAAAATCAGTTAAAAACAGCACTAAATGATAAGGAAGTTTTACTTACTGAAGTTCATCATAGAGTAAAAAATAATTTACAAATAATAATAAGTCTAATTAATCTAGATAGAAATTATGAAGCTAGTCCTGAAAGTATACTAAATGATACTGAAAATCGTATATATGCTATGGCATTAATACATGAAAAAATTTATGGTTCTACTTCATTATCTGATGTTGATATGAAAGATTATATTGAATCACTAGTTAATTCATTATTTGATACATATTGGTCAGACATTAAATTCCATTCAAATATAGATTCATTAGAATTAAACATGGAAAATGCTATCCCATTAGGACTTATAATAAATGAATTAGTTAATAACACAATAAAATATGCATTTCCTGATGATATAATTGGTAATTTATATATAGACTTAATAAAAGAAAATAAACATTATACATTAATAGTTAAAGATGATGGTGTTGGATTACCTGATGACTTTGATTTAAATAATCTTGATACATTAGGTTTAATTGTTGTTCAAAATCTTACATTACAAATTGGTGGTATATTAACTATTTTAGAGTGTGATGGAACTGGATTTAAAATAGAATTTAATGAAGAATAATTTTAGAATAAATCTCCTTTTAATATACATATTATGAACTTTCATAATAATATCCATTATTTTTTAGTTTTAAACGATATCTCTATTTATAAAGAAGAATAAATATATTTATAATTATATAAATAGTGAAGGTTATAAAATGCATACAGTTATTTTAGATGAGAATTCTGTTGAATTAAGTTGTTTCCATTTTAAGAAAAACTTAAATGTTACCAATCTTAAAAAAAGTGAGGCTGCTTTTAATGAATCAATTAAATCAGTTTTAAACAATTTTGATTATTCTGTTGGAGTTTATTCTCCTAATAAAAATTCTAATGATTTTATCATATCTTTTTTAAATGAATCTATGTTAAGATATTGTCCCTTTAATTTAGATGAAATTGTAGGTGCTTCTTTATCTGAAGTATTTCTTGAGAATGATAATGATTCATTGATTAAATGTATGAATGATGTTTATAAAACAGGAACTCCTCTACAATTCTTAGGAAAATCTTATGAAAATGGTAATATTCTTAATAAATTTATTATTAATATTGTTAAAATAGATAATTATGTTTATATTATAAGTAAAGATAAGAAAGATTACTTCTTTTTATCCATTGATCAAGAAAAATTTTTTGAAAATAATGTTAATGCCATGTCAATTATTCAAAATGGTTGCTTTGTTAAATGCAATAAAAAGTTTTTAAAATTCTATGGACATGAAAATTATGAAGAAGTTATAGGTAAAAAAATTGGTTATACTGGATTAGTAAATGATTCTATTGACTTATTAAATGAAAGTATTACTGAAGTTTTAGATAAAAAACTTTCTTCTTATACTAAATCTATTGAAGTAAAAAAAGACAATAATCCATCTCACTATTATGATATAACAGGTAGTTATATTATTTATGATGGTGAACCTGCTATTCTTGCTGTTTATAATGATATTACACAACAAGAATTAAATAGGATAGAAAAAGAAAGAAAAACAGAAGAAGCATTAATTCTACAGGATAATATGGATCTTATTCAATCAGTAAGTAATACCTGTTCAGCATATCGTATAAATGATGAATATATTCGATCATCTAAATTATATAAAATTATTGAAAGAAAACCTTTAGAAGAAGATAAAACAAAAGATATTCTTTGGGATATAATAGTTGATGAAGATATACATATATTAGAAGAAAATTATGCAAAACTTAATTCTGAAACAGATTTTGTTGATTTTATTGTTAGAATCCACACTGCTAAAGGGAATTTAAAGTATATTCATTGTTATATAAAAAATAAGTATGTAACTGATAATCGTAAAGATATAATATCTTTTTATCAGGATGTAACTTCATATCAGTTACGTTTAAAAGAATTACAGAAATCATTGACCAATTCTAAAAGATTAGAAGAGAATCTAAAGAAAATACAAAGAATAAGTAAAACATCACTTTTATATACAGATCATTTAAATCATGAAAATATATGGTTTTCAGAAGGATACAGTATACTAGAAATACCTCCCGAAGAATATAAAGGAAATATGACTAATTATCTTGTTGATGATGATAAATATATATGGGTTAAAAATCATGCAAAATGTACTCCCGAAAATCCAGAAATTTCTTTTCTTCAAAGAGTTATATCAAGTAAAAATGAATTAAAATATATTCAAACATATGTAGCATATCAATTTGATGAATATGGAAATAAATTATCTTGTATTAGTTTCTTCCAAGACGTAACAGAAGAATGTAAAAGAGAACAGAAATTAAAAACAGCTTTGGCTGAAACTCTAAAACTACAAAAAAGTTTAGATAAAATTCAAGCAGAAAGTAAAATTGCCATGGGATATTTAGAGCAATTGAATTCATCAAAATGGACTCATGAAGTTTATGATATACTTGAAATTGATCCAAATGTATATAAAAAAGATAGTAAAAACCTTATTGAGAAATTTGTCATGGCTGAAGATTTAAATATTAGAAAAGATTGTATTGCTAAACTTTCTCCAGAACAGTCAGATACAACATTCACTCAAAGAGTTATGACTGGAAAGGGTAATCTTAAATATATTAAAACTATTATTCATCAAGATTATGATGAAAAGGGTAATATGATTAATAGAGTAAGTCTTAATCAAGATATTACACAGGAAATAAAATATCAAAATCAATTAAAAACAGCTTTGAAAGATAAAGACATGTTACTTACTGAAGTTCATCATAGAGTAAAAAATAATCTACAAATCATATTAAGTTTAATTAATTTAGATAGAAATTATGAATCAGATCCTGAAAATATATTAAATGATACTGAACATCGAATATATGCAATGGCATTACTGCATGAAAAGATGTATGGATCTGAGTCATTTTCTAATGTTAACATGAAAGATTACATTGAATCATTAGTTAATTCATTATTTGATGTATATCTATCTGATATTAAATTACATTCTAATATAGAACCAATAGATCTAAATATGGATCATTCCATTCCATTAGGTCTTATTATAAATGAACTTGTTACAAATAGTATTACTCATGCTTTTGGAGTTGATTTAGTAGGTAATCTTTATATTGAATTTAAGAAAGAATCAGATAATTATATATTAATTGTTAGAGATGATGGTGTAGGTTTACCAAATGATTTTGACTTAGATAATCTTGATAGTTTAGGCTTAATTGTTGTTCAAAACCTTACTGTACAATTAGGTGGTAATTTATCTATTATTGACTGTGAAGGAACGGGATTTAAAATAGAATTTAAAGGATGATAATATATTAAACTATTCTAAAAAAATACAAAAAACAGGTTTTTAAAATGTATACAGCAATATTAGGTAAAAATTCAGATGAAATAAGTCGATTTTACTTTGACAAGAATTTGAATGTTAATAATCTTAAAAAATCATACATTCCAAATGATGATAAAATAAATAAAGAATTTATGGAAAAATTAGATTATTCTATTGGTGTTTATTCTCCTGTTGAAAATTCAAATGATTTTTACATATATCATTTAAATAAAGCTTTGATAAATAATTGTTCTTTTAAATTGAATGATATTAAAGGAGCTTATTTCTCTGAAGTATTTTTAGAAAGTAAAAATGATCTCTTTTTAGATATTATGAGAGAAGTTTATGATACAGGAAATAGTCAAGAACTTTATGGAAATTACTATGAAAATAATTTATTTTACAATAAATATATTATTAAAATTTTTAAAATAAAAGAATTAATTTATATCATTTGTAAAAATAGAATTGATTACTCTTTATTATCGTTAGAACAAGAAAAACTTTTTAATAATGATATTACAGCTATTGCAATTATTCAGAATTATCATTTTATTAAATGTAATAGAAAATATTTGGAGTTATTTGAACTTAAAGATTATGATGATGTTATTGGTAAAGAAGTTGGTTATACTAACTTAATTGAAAATGAAAATGTTAATATAATACGTAAAAATATTGATAAAATTATAAAGGGTAAGTTATCTTCCTTCTTAAGTTCAATTGAACTTAAGAAAAATAATGATTTTTTCAGATATCTTAATATTGATGCTCATTACATTATTTATAATGGTGAACCGGCTGTTCTTACTATTTATGAAGATATTACAGAACAAGAATTGACTAGAAGAGAAAGAGATAAGAAAATTAAAGAAACTGAAATATTACAAAAGTATATGGATTTTATTCAGTCAGTAAGTAATACTGGTTCAGGTTATCTTATAAATGGTGAATTTGTTAGGTCTAAAAAATTATATGAAATACTTGAAAAAGAACCTTGTAAAGATGATTCTACTAAAGATATTACCTATGATTTCGTAGTTGATGAAGATAAGCCTATAATATCTGAAAATTATGCAAAATTCAGTCCTGAACATGATTTTGTTGATTTTATTATTAGAATAATCACTGCTAAAGGGAATTTAAAGTATATTCATTGTTATATGAAAAAGAAATATTTAGATGATCATGAAGATTATGTTTCATTTTATCAAGATGTTACTTCAGAACAGTTATATTTAAAAGAATTAAAAGAAGCTTTGCATAGATCACACAATTATCAAAATCAATTGCAAATTGTATTGACAGATAAAGATCAGTTACTTAAAGATAGAGAAATGTTACTTGCTGAAGTTCATCATAGAGTAAAAAATAATCTACAAATAGTATTAAGTCTAATTAATTTAAACAAAGAATATGAATCTGACCCTGAAACTATCTTAGCTAATACAGAAAATCGTATTTATGCAATGGCTTTATTACATGAGAAAATTTATGGATCTGATTCTCTGTCTGAGGTTAATATAAAAGATTACATAGAATCATTAGTTACTTCCTTGTTTGAAATATACTCATCAAATATTGAATTCCATTCATCTATGAATTCTCAAGAGTTTAATATGGAACAAGCTATTCCAATAGGACTTATAGTTAATGAATTAACATTAAATACAATAAAATATGCATTTCCTAATAATGAAAAAGGTAATTTATGTATTGAATTTAATAAAGAAGATACAAAGTATACATTAATAGTTAAAGATGATGGAATAGGTTTACCTGATGGATTTAATTTAGATAATCTTAATAGTTTAGGTTTGGTTGTTGTTCAAAATCTTACTATACAATTGGGTGGTACTTTATCTATTATTGACTGTGAAGGAACAGGATTTAAAATAGAATTTAATAAAGAGTAATTCATTTTTTTATAAAATATTAAAAGTACTCTTATATATTCTAGTAATTACTAATTAATTAGTACTATTAGTTTATTAAAGTTAAATATTCTATTAAATAATTTAAGAAAGAATAAAGAATTTAAGAAGAACAGGATTTGTTAAGAATGGAAATAGTTATTTTAGATGAAAATCAAATAGAACTGAATAAATTTGATTGTAGATGTATTAAAAATATTTCAAGTAATAAAGTTGACACTATTCATGAAGTCAGTGATGAAACTAAAGGATTCATAGAAAATTTAGAAGGTATGGTTAGTGTTTATTCATCAGTTAAAAATTCAGAAAATTTTTATATTTCTTTTTTAAATTCTGCATTCAAAAAATATTTTTCTGTTGATGATAAAAATATCGAAGGATATCTTATATCAGATTTATTTTCTTTTGAAAATAATCAAGAAATATTAACTAAATTAAATGAAATATACAATTCTAATCAACGACGAATATATTATTTAGATATTTATAATAATACATTTGAACAAAGATTTAAAACAATAATTTTTAGAAAAAATGATTTTTTGTATGTTTTACATAATGATATAACTGAGCAAATAGAAAAAGAACATGAATTAAGAAAATCATTAAAAGAATCATTAAGATTAGAACAAAACTTTGAAAAAATACAAAGGATAAGTAAAACTAGTATGTGTTATTCTAGTGATAAAATAAATGATGTTGTATGGTTTAGTCGAGGATATAATGTTTTTGGTAAAGATTTTGAAAAATATTCAGATAATATAGATAACTATCTTGTTGAAGAAGATAAAGATTTATGGAAAGAAAAACAGGATAAATGTACTCCAGAAAATCCTGAAGTTTCATTTATTCAACGAATTGTTGCAAATAATGGTGATTTAAGATATATACGAAATTTTGTAGCATATGAGTTTGATAAAGAAGGTAATAAAGAGTCTCATGTTAATTTCTTTCAAGATATAACAGATATTATAAAACGAGAAAAAAAATTAAGACATACATTAGATGAAACATTACGACTTAAGAATAATTTAAATAGAATTCAATCAGTTAGTAAAACTGCTATGGGTTACTCAACAAAATTAGATTATTCCAATTGGACTTTAGAAGTATTTGACTTATTAGAAATAAATCCTAGTGATTATATAAATAATACAAATAATTTAATTGAACGATTTGTTCTTGATGAAGATTTAGAACATAGGAAACAATCTATAGCTTTACTTAATCCTAATAATCCTGATGTAGAATTTACACAACGTGTAAAAACAGGTAAAGGAAATATTAAATACCTTAGGACCGTAATGCATCGAGATTATGATAAAAAAGGAAATTTATTGAATATTGTAAGTTATAATCAAGATATTACGCATGAAGTAGAATATCAGAATAAATTAGAAAATGCATTGAAAGATAGAGAAATATTACTAAGTGAAGTTCATCATAGAATAAAAAATAATTTACAGATAATACTAAGTCTAATTAGTCTAAATGAAAATTATGGTGAAGATTCAAAAAGTATTCTACAAAATACACAAGATCGTATATATTCTTTAGCATTAATACATGAAAAAATATATGGATCTGGATCATTATCTGAAGTAAATATGAAAGATTACATTGAATCTTTAATAACATCTTTGTTAGATTTATATGATTCTGATATAACTTTCCAATCAGATATTGATTCTATTAATCTTAATATGGATGAATCTATTCCAATAGGATTAATAATAAATGAATTGGTTAATAATACTATAAAATACGCATTCCCTGATCATAAAAAAGGTAATATAATTGTTAAGTTTAAAAAAGAATCAAACAATTACACATTAACATTTGAAGATAATGGTATAGGATTACCTGAAAACTTTGATTTAGAAAGTGTTACAACATTAGGTTTAATTGTTGTTACTAACCTTACATTACAAATAGGTGGTAAAATATCTATTATGGATTGTAAAGGAACTGGATATAAAATAGAATTTGAAAGAGATTAATAATTGGTTTACTATACTAAAACATCAAGGATAGGAAGAGGTTTGTCATGGAATTAGTTATCTTAGATAAAAATCAAAAAGAAATAGAAAGATTGAATCTTCAAGATATTTCTAAAATACGTATACCTGAAAGAATAAATATTACATCTGAGGTTGATGAAGGAACTAAAAATCTACTAAATAACTTAGATTATGGTGTTAGTGTTTATTCATATATTGAAAATATTGATGATTTCTCTATTTCATTTTTTAATAATAAAATATTAAATTTTCATGTTTATGAATTAAGTAATTTTATTGGCAATTTAGTATCTGATATAACATCTTATATAGATAAGAAAGGTTTATTATTAACTGCTATGAAAGAAGTTTATAAAACAGGAAAGACACAAACATATTTAATAGAATATTATAATGATGATGAACTTATTAGAAATGAAAGTATCAAAATTCTTAAAGTAAATAATTTTGTATATATATTATTTGAAAATAAAACAAACAATGTATTCTTATTTAATGAAGACGAGAATATTTATAATAGTAATATTATGGGAATATCCATTGTCCAAAATTATCGCTATGTTAACTGTAATAAAAAATACCGTGAATTAGTTAATATTAAAAGTTTTGATGATATTATTGGTAAAAAAATGGGTTTTACTGGATTATTTGATGATTCATTAAATTTAATGTATGATATTATTGATGACATTACAAAAGGATATAATTTTTCATATTCATTTTCGGCTATTGAAGTTAAACAAGAGGATAAACTTCGTTATTTCAATTTAATTTGTAATCATGTTATATATAAAGGTAAACCTGCAGTAATGATTTTTTGTAATGATATTACAGAACAAGAATTAAATAAGAAAGAAATAATAAATAAAGAAGAAGAAACTTTAGATTTAAAAGATAAGTTAGTAAGAATACAAAATGTTAGCAAAACGGGTATGAGTTATAGTACAAATAATGGTATAACGGAATGGTCAAAATCAGCTATAGACCTATTTAAACTTGATTCTAAAAGATATAAAAAATACTATGGAAATTTACTGGATATAGTCCTTGAAGAAGATATACATTATTGGAAAGAAGCTCATGAAAAATGTTCTCCAAATAATCCAGAAGAAAGTTATTTAATACGAATTATAAATGGAGAAGGTAACCTTGCTTATATAAAATCATATATCGTTTGTGATTATGATCAAAATGGTAAAGAGATAGGACATATAAATTTTTATCAAGATGTAACAGAAGAAATAGATAATCAAAATCAATTAGAAACAGCTTTAAATGATAAAGAAGTACTGTTAAGTGAAGTTCATCATAGAGTAAAAAATAATCTACAGATAATTATAAGTTTAATTAATTTAAATAAAAATTATCAAACAGACCCTGAAATTATCTTAAATGATACAGAAACTCGTATATATGCTATGGCATTGATACATGAGAAAATATATGGTTCTACCTCATTATCTGATGTTAATATGAAAGAATATACCGAATCATTAGTCCATTCATTATTTGATATATATTGGTCAAAAATTTTTTAATGGAATGTTATTATGAATAATATTTGAATAATATTTTTTTTAATGATTTATGATAAAGAAATTAAATATGAAAGAACTAAAAAGAATTTAATAATTGAATTAATTTTTTAAACTGCAATATTCATCAATGACTTGTATTATTCTTATATAATATTATATAGTGAAAAATGAAATAGTAATCAACAGCATAATAGCAAATTATATTATTAAATGAAAGAAAAGGAGTAATTTATTTAATTTAAAAATAGCTTCTTTATATAGTATCAGTATTATATTAAAAATTTGAATAGGGTATTTCTTTAATTTATTGTGAGATCATGATAAAATTTTATTTTTGAACTAATTTCTTAATTAAATTCTATTTTGAAACCAGTACCTTCGCAATCAATAATTGTAAAAGTACCATCGATTTGATTTATAAGGTTTTGAACAACGATTAAACCTAATGTAGAAAGATTATCCAAGTCAAAATTATTGGGTAACCCAACACCATCATCTTCAACAGTTAATACATAAAGTTCATTTTCTTTTTTAAATTTAATGTATATACTACCATTTTCATTATCTGTAAATGCATGCTTAATTGTATTTGTTACAAGTTCATTAATAATTAGTCCTAATGGAATTGATAAATCCATATCTAAATTTATTGGTTCTATATCTTGATTGAAAGTTATATCTGACCAATAGGTGTCTAATAATCCATCAACTAATAATTCTATATACTCTTTCATATTAACATCAGATAAAGAGGTGGATCCATAGATTTTTTCATGTATTAATGCCATAGAGTATATTCGATTTTCTGTGTCATTTAATATAGCATCCGTATCTGTTTTATAATTTTTTTCTAAGTTTATTAAACTTAGTATGATTTGTAAATTATTTTTTACTCTGTGATGAACCTCAGTAAGTAATACCTCTTTATCATTTAATGCATCTTTTAATTGATTTTGATATTTTATTTCTTCAGTAATATTATTATAGAAAATCATTATTGCAGATTTGCCTTTATATATATCATAATTACAATTTAATTTTAGATAAGTAATCTCTTTGTCCGTTTCTAGTTCTATAGGTAATGAATAAGAATACATATGTTTATCTATAACTTTATCAATTGTTTTATATAAAATATCTACTGAATTATTAATTAGCCCGCTATAACCAACTTTTTTACCAATAACTTCTTCAAAACTTTTATTACCTATTAATTCAAGGTATTTTTTATTACATTTAACATAATGATAATCTTGAATAACAGATATTCCTGTAACATTGTTGTTAAAAAGATCTTCTTCTTCAGTAGTTAAGAAAACAAAATCTGTTTTATCTTCTTTTAAAATGTAAATATAATTATTTACTTTAATCAATTTAACATTAAACTGTTTAATAATGATATTATCATAATATTTAAAAAAGAAGTTTTGTGTTTGATTTTTATGATAAACATTTTGCATAGTTTTTAATATTAATTTTTCCTTATCAAAAGAAAATGTAATGTCTGATATTAAGTTACCTATATAATCATATATATACGGAGAAGCATATTCTAAATTTTTATCATTTACAAAGGATACATAAAAATCATCTAATTTTTCAATATAAGTACATATTATAACACCGTAATTTAAATTATTTAGAAAATTTTTAGTTCCTTCATCAATATCAACTATTTTATTTATTTTATTAAGTGAATTATCAAAAATGTTATGGATATTAAATTCAACTAAGTTATTCTTATCTTCATCTAATATGGTTAATTTCATAATAATGCCATCCATTTTTCTAAATAAATATTTTTAAAGTTTTTTTAAAAATTCATATAAATTAATTGATAATTGTTATTAGTTGAAAATTTTACTTAATGTAAATAATTAATTATCCCGTATTTTGATATAAATACGTTGAATATTTTTTTAATTAGATAATAGTGAATATAATAAGTAAATACTGAAAATTAACAAATATAAATAGATAAAATATAATTAGTCTTATACGATTTAACTTTTTAATATTCTTTTATTGAATGTTATTTATATTTATTGCTATGTCATTAATCTTATTTATATGTTTAATAGAACGTTATGGCATTGTTTAGAATCTTGCTGATAAAGTGTTTGTGAGTTTTTTGATTATTTG
>CAYNSJ010000052.1:0-5844 GCA_964399835.1 uncultured Methanobacteriaceae archaeon
AAAAAATAAACAAACTACAAACTATCTAAAAAAAATATTTAATTCACATCCCCATCATAAAAAAAATTAAAAAATCGAATAAAGTATCAATTAAAATAAATATTAATCTCATTACAAAATAAAATAAAAAAAATAGATAAATAGGGGAGAAAGAAAATATTTTAAAATCAATGTTGTGTAAATGTATCTTTTACTTTATTGAAAAATCCTTTTTCATAAACAGATATTTCTTCTCCACTAATATCTGCAAATTCTTTAAGTAATTTTTTCTGTTTTTCAGATATTTTTTTAGGGACTACAACTTTCACATTAACATATAAATTTCCTTTACCATTCCAGTTAATGTGTTTAATTCCTTCCCCTTTTAATCTAAAAGTACTTTCACTTTGTGTACCTGCAGGTATATTAAGATCTGCAGTACCATCAATTGTTGGAATCTCTATTTTTGATCCTAAACATGCCTGTACATAACTTATTGGTAAATCATAGTATAAATCAGGCCCTTCTCGTCTAAACAATTTATGTTTAAGAACTCTGATATTTATATATAAATCACCTGGAGGAATTCCATTTGGTCCATCATCACCTTCATTAGCAACCCGTAATTTAGTACCAGTTTCAACACCTGCAGGTATATTAATAGTTATACTATTTGTTGTTGATTTAACTCCTTTACCTCTACATTCAGTACAAGGATGTTCTATTACTTGTCCTTCACCATTACAATTTGAACAAGGAGATACCGTTGCAAATTGTCCTAGTGGTGTATTTTGTACTTGTTTTACTTGTCCAGTACCATTACAAGTTGGACATGTATTTGAAGAAGAACCTGGTTCAGCACGTGATCCATTACATTTAGGACATGCTTTTTTATGTTTTACTTTTATGTCTTTTTTAACACCTGTAGCTACTTCTTCTAAAGTTATATCTACACTTTGTACTCTGTCATCACCTTGAGCTCTTTGTCCTTGAGGTCCACCCCCAAATCCAAATAAATCAAATATACTTCCAAATCCACTTTGGTTTGCAGAAGATCCACCAAAGCCAAATCCCCTGAATATATCTTCAAAGTTTATATTATTGAAAATATCTTCTTGACTAAATCCATCCATTCCAGCATGACCAAATTGATCATATCTTTTACGTTTATCTTCATCAGATAATACACCATAAGCTTCACTTAATTCTTTGAATTTATCTGCTGCTCCTTCTTCATGGTTTACATCTGGATGATATTTCATTGCAAGTTTTCGATATGCTTTTTTTATTGTTTTTTGATCAGCATCTCTATCAACGCCTAATATCTCGTAATAATCTCTCTTATCTGCCATGTACTCGCCCCTTATTATTTATCTATTTTTATGATCCTTTGTAATTTAGTTTGAAATTTTTATTATTATATTATATTAATGTAAAAATGGGGTATTAATTTATGTTTGATTTATAGAATCTCTTCTTTTATTTTCTTTAATTTTTTTCTCTTCAGATTCTATATATTAATATTATGAAATTTTATTAATTATGAAAAGATATAAAAGTTCTATGCTCTATATAATAAGTCAGTTCCTATTCAGTCCTTTTTAATAGTTCTTTATAGCTTTTAATTAGATTTTATTGGATAGAAATTATTTAATTATATCATCACATAGTATAAATTTAATTTTAGAGTATCCTCCTATTTTTGGTATAAGATATATTTTGTTAATAGAAGGATACTCTTAACTCTTTATTTATATTAGTTTATATAAAACATTTCGTATTTTTTAATCTTTTTTCTCAAAGTCTGCATCGATTGTATCATCATCTTTTTTATCATTTGACTGACTTTGATCTGCATTTTGTTGAGCTTGTTCTTGTGCTTGTTGAGCTTGTGCTGCTTTTTGATAAATTTCTGCACCTACTTGTTGTATAGTATCACTTAATTTATCAGATTTTTCTTTGATTAAATCTAAATCATCTTTTTCTATTGCATCTTTTAGTTCTTGCTGTTGATCTTCTATTTCTTTTGCTTTTTCATCATCAATTTGATCTTTAAGATCTTTTAATGTTTTATCAGCTGTGTACACCATTGAATCTGCATCATTTCTGATTTTAATTTCTTCTTCACGTTTTTTATCTTCTTCAGCATGAGCTTCTGCATCTTTGATTTTTTGATCAATCTCATCATCAGATAATTTATTAGATGCTGTAATTGTAATTTGTTGTTCTTTTCCAGTTCCTTGATCTTTTGCTGATACATTGATTATACCATTTGCATCTATATCAAATGCTACTTCAATTTGAGGTGTTCCTCTTGGTGCTGCTGGAATTCCTACTAATTGGAATCTTCCAAGTGTAGTGTTATCATTTGCCATAGGTCTTTCACCTTGAATTACATGTATATCTACACTTGTTTGATTATCTGCTGCAGTTGTGAATATTTGACTTTTTTTAGCAGGTATAGTAGTGTTACGTTCTATGAGTTTTGTAGAAACTCCTCCCATTGTTTCAATACCTAAAGATAATGGAGTTACATCTAATAATACTAAATCATCAATTTCTCCAGCTAATACTCCACCTTGTATAGAAGCACCCATTGCTACACATTCCATTGGGTCAATTCCACGTTCTACTTTTTGGCCTACATATTTTTCAACATATTCTTGTACTGATGGCATTCTTGTTGGTCCACCGACTAATATTATTTTATCGATATCACCTGTTGTCATTTTTGCATCACTAATAGCTTGTTGAATTGGATTTCCACATTTGTTAATGATTGGATCTACAATTTCTTCAAGTTTTGCTCTTGATAAACTCATGTTTAAGTGTTGTGGTCCTTCTTGTGTTGCTGTTATGAAAGGTAAATTAATATCAGTATTTAATGTTGTTGATAATTCTATTTTAGCTTTTTCTGATGCTTCTCTAAGTCTTTGTGCTGCTTGATCATCATTTAAAAGATCTATACCTTTTTCTTTTTGGAATTCTCCAGCTATGTATTTCATGATTGAAGTATCCATATCAGTTCCACCAAGTTGTGTATCTCCACTTGTGGATTTTACTTCGAAGATTCCTTCTCCGAATTCCATAATTGTTACATCAAGTGTTCCACCACCAAGATCGAATACTAATATATTTACATCTTCAGAATCAGCTTTATCAAGACCATATGCTAAACTTGCTGCAGTTGGTTCATTTACTAATCTTTCTACTTCTAAACCTGCAATTTTACCTGCATCTTTTGTTGCAGTACGTTGATTATCATCAAAGTATGCTGGTACAGTAATTACTGCTTTTTTAACTTCTTCACCTAAGAATGATTCTGCATCTTTTTTAATTTTTTGTAAGATCATTGCAGATATATCTTGTGGAGTATAATCTTTACCATTAATATTTACTTTGTAATCAGTACCCATATGTCTTTTAATTGCACTTATTGTTTTTTCTGGATTAGTTACTGCTTGTCTTCTTGCTGGTTCTCCCACTAATACTTCACCATCATCGGTAAATGCTACATAACTTGGGAATGATTTTCCATATTGTGTTGCTCCTTCTGCACTTGGAACAATTGTTGGTTTTCCACCAATTAATGCTGCTGCTGCAGAGTTACTTGTTCCTAAGTCTATTCCTATTACTTTTTCTTTTTCTGCCATGTTAATCACCATTTATTTTTTTTATATGATTTGTTTTTAGAATTATTTTTTTTATTATTTAGTTTAAATATAAAAGTACTTTTCTTTTATTTTCTTTTTTATTTTTTACATACTTTTACTTTTGAATATCTTATAACTTTTGAATTTAGGGTATAACCTTTTTGTAGCTCTTCAATGATCATATTATTATCATAATCATCATTTGCTTCTGTAAGTAATGCCTCATGTTTAAATGGATCGAATTTTTCATCTTTTGTTATTATCTCTTCGACTCCCTCATCTTTTAATATTTTTGTGAGTTTTTTATATATGAGTTCTACACCTTCTCGAAGGTCTTGATTTTTATCTACAGATAATGCTCTTCCTAAATCTTCGTATGCCTCCAGCATGTGTAAGATTACACCTTCATTGGCATATTTTACAAATTCTGCCTTTTCTTTTTCTGATCGTTTTCTGAAATTATCAAAATCTGCTTGAAGTCTTTGTACTTTTTCTTTGTATTCTTGTATTTCTTCTTCTTGTTGTTTTAGTTTTTCTTCTAAAACATCTTTTGTGTTTTCATCTGAATTTTCTTCTGAATTATTTGTGTCTTCAATTTCATCAAATTCTTCTGATGTATCTTTTTTTTCTTTTGTCATTACTTCACCCTACTGTATTTTTTTATTATCCTACTAATTTATTGAGTAATGATATTTTAGGATAATATAATATTATAGTTACTCAAAGTTACAAAACTTTTTTTTCGTTATTATTAATTTAGTAACCTTTGGTTATATATACTTTTTGTATTTTTCAAATCTTTTAGTAACCTAAGGTTATATATATATTATTTAACAAAAATAATTACAAGAGTACATGAGAAATAAAATAAAAAAATAATAAGAATTAATAAAACAAAAGAGAGTGGTAATATGGACTTAGAAGCAGTACTTGATGTAATAGGGTGTAAAACAAGACGAGACATACTATCCTTACTTACAGAAGAACCAAGATTTGTAAGTCAGATATCACAACAATTAGATATAGGTCAAAAAGCAATAATTGGACATTTAAAAGCTATGGAAGAACTAGGTTTAATAAACCCATCCTATCAAAAAATAGAACGAGGACGTCCAAGAAAATATTACGAAATATCACAAGATATAGAAATCAAAATATTCATAAAACCAGATAATATAAAAATGCACATGATCGGAGAAGAATTCACAGAATTATTTAACATTGAAGAAAGATTACGATCAGGAGATAAAGATGCAATTGATGATTTAAAAATAACAATAAGAAAATATAAAAATGCATTAACATATGCTGAAGAATTACTAAATCAGATCGAAAATCCAGATAAAAAAACAACAACGACCATAATAACAGATATAACCAATACAAAGGCCATACCAGAACTTAAAGAATAATAAAAAAATTACAAATTTATATATACTACAAAAAAAACAAATATTATTATATATATTTAGGAGGATAATGAAAAAATAATATTTTTCAAATTCTAATATATAATCAAAACTGCTAATCTAACATAAAATGTTAGACTATTAATATAATATAGGTGAAAAGATGGATAAAAAAATTATACTATCTGTCTTAATTGTAGCCCTTATTGGAATAGTAGCAGCTACCTATCAAATAAATGGAGGGGATGCAGTATTAAATCCTCTTCAAAGTGTAGAAACTCAAGATTCAGCAGTAAGCGATGTATTAGCAGCACCAGCATCCGCTGCTTCTGGAAGTGACAGTGGTACCCTTCAAAATGCATTATCTTCCATATTAGGAGGATCTAATAAACAATCACAAACTCAATCGGGAGCCAGTGGAAGCAATCAAGCAAATAGTCAATCGAATGCTGCGGGATCACAAGGAGATAGTGCAAACGCTGCACAAGCAAAAGACACAGGATCATCTTCCAACACAGGTTCACAATCTGGAAACAATAGTGGATCATCACAATTATCAACTACAGCTGCAACAAGCAGTAATTCAGCACAAACAGGTACTAAATCATCAAGCAGTAATTCAGCACAAACAGGTACCGGATCATCAAGCAGTACTTCTAACAATGATAACAACAATGTAAATACAGGAACTGGAAGTAGTAACACCACAGGATCTGGAGGAACAGGAACTAGTGACAATGGAAATACAGGAACTGGAAGTAGTAACACCACAGGATCTGGAGGAACAGGAAACAACAACGGAA
>CAYNSJ010000052.1:5944-19459 GCA_964399835.1 uncultured Methanobacteriaceae archaeon
CCTCACCAACAGGAAACAACAACGGAACCTCACCAACAGGAAACAACAACGGAACCTCACCAACAGGAAACAACAACGGAACTGGAGGAACAGGAAACAACAACGGAACCTCACCAACAGTACATACCGCTAATATAAGTGCTTCAGTAGCTTATCAAAACGTGGCAAACAGCTTGAATAATAAAACTCTTACTGTAGGTACACCAAGTTATAATTCTAATACTAATTTATATACAGTATTAATTTATGAAAATGGTGAACAGTGGGGATATAGAGAAGTTAATGGAACAACTGGAAGAATTGAAGGTGGAGCAAGTAAAAATGAAGTTTCAAATTCAACAGCACCCTCAGATATAAATGATTCAACTATAAACGATCCAGTAGTCTCTCCAAATAATCAAACTTAAATAAGAAAAATAAATAATATAATATAGGTAGCTATATGCTAATACATTTGGGATTTTAAGACATAAATCAACAAAAAGAGAGAAATCTACAGAATATATTACTAGTTAATATATAATCTTTATTTTCTTTTTTTATATAAAATATTAAACTACTATTTTTCTATAATATTAAACTACTATTTTTCTATAATATTAAACTACTATTTTTCAAAATTAATATTTTAAATTATAATCTTTTAAAAAAAATAAACATATAAATCCTAAAAAGATCAAAAACTTCGTTTATTACTTCTTGATTATATATTAATAATATAAAAAATTTAAATAAATTAGAACTATTTTTTATTAAAAAATTATTGTTTTATCATAATCCACCCTCTGATTTATCATTTAACCTATAAAAAATATTATATTAATGCTTTTTTAATGTATAAGACTTCTTTTTAAATTAAAGATAAGTTACTTTAATAATAAATAGAATGTATAAATATAATCAAAAATAAAATAATATTGATAGTTTAAATTTTGAAAAAAAAGTTAAAGATGAGCTTTTATTTTTATGTATAATTTAAAAATTATTATTATAAAATAAAAGAAAGGATAAGCTATTATCATATTCAAAATTAAGGAGGGAATTATATGAGTAATGTGAAAAATACAGTGGGTCTCTATAGTGGAAAATTAGCATTAAATCTTCTTAATACGTTTAATAAGAGTGGAACGGCATTACCTGGAAAAATAGCATTAACAATAGACCACAATATTTTAGAAAGCGTAAACCAAAAATGTGACAAAATAATACTAATAACAGGAACCAACGGCAAAACAACAACCAACAACCTAACCAACCACATACTAAACAACGAAAAAAATATCATACTATCCAATCTCAAAGGAGCCAACATGATACAAGGTTTAGTTAGTGCATACATACGAAACACACAAGATCACTACGACTACGGAATTTTTGAAGTAGACGAAGGATCACTAAATAAAGTAGTACAATACCTCAAACCAGACTATATCATAATAACAAACTTCTTCAGAGACCAATTAGACAGATTCGGAGAAATAGAAGACACAGTTGACCATGTATACAATAGCGTAAAACAAGTACCGGAAACAAAACTAATACTAAACACCGACGACCCATTAATAAATAAATTCAAAACATTACCTAACAAATACATAACATTCGGACTAAAATCCGACAACACACAAATTGAAAATGAAATACTAACACTAAAAAACTGTCCACAATGTGGATCAAACCTAAAATACAACACATACACATACAGCCACTTAGGGGACTATGAATGTACAAAATGCAACTTCAAAAGAGGCAAATCAGACTACACAGTAATAAAAACAGAAACAAAAGACAACTCAAGACAACTCATAACAATACAAGACAAAAACAACAACACACACACCATAAACTACGGCTACATAGGAATATACAACGCATACAACATATGCGGAGTATACGCACTATGCGATGACCTGAACATAAAAACAAAACACATAATACAAAACATGGAAAACTTCGAATTCTCACTAGGCAGAATGGAAGAAATGAAATACAAAAATAAAACCATAAAAATCATACTAACCAAAAACCCAACAGGACTAACACAATCAGCAAAAATCATATCAGAAGACAAAAGAAAAAAATCAATAGTACAAATACTAAACGACAACCCCGCAGATGGATGCGACACATCATGGATATGGGACGCCAACACACAATACCAAAACCCAGAAACAATACAAAACTACTACTGCAGCGGAAAAAGATCAGAAGACATAGCCATACGAATGAAATACGAAAACATACCACTAAATAAAATAAAAATAAACGACAACATGCAACAAACAATAAACACCGCAATAGAAGATGACATAGAAATACTATACGTACTACCAACATACACAGCAATATTCGAAACACGAGACTACATAGAAAAAATAACACAACACACAACAAACTAAAGATTTAAAACACATATTTCTTTAAAAGATAAAAAAATGGAGGGCATAAAGAAAATGGAGTTAAATTTATATCACATGTATCCAAGACAACTAAACTTATACGGTGATATAGGAAACATAAAATGCATAACAGACAGATGCAAACAAAGAAATATAAAAATAAACATATACGAATTCTCACAAGAACAAAAACCAGACCTTCAAAAAGGAGACATATTCTTCATAGGAGGTGGATCAGACAGAACACAATCAATAGTATACAAAGACTTCCTACAATACAAAGACCAATTCACAAAACTAATAGAAAACAACAAAGTATTATTAGCTGTATGCGGAGGATACCAACTACTAGGAAAAAAATACATAGACAAAAATGGAAATACCATCCCAGGACTTGGAATATTCGACTACGAAAGCATACACTCACAAAATGATAGAATAACAGGAAACATAATATTAAAAACCAAACTAAACATAAAACCCAACACATTAGTAGGATTCGAAAACCACGGAGGACGAACATTCTCAAAATACCCGCCACTAGGACAAGTACTAACAGGCAAAGGAAATAACGACCTAGATAAAACAGAAGGAGCAATATATAAAAACTACATAGGAACATACCTACACGGACCAATACTACCCAAAAACCCCCAACTAGCAGACTACTTAATATTAAAAGCTCTACAAAACAAATACGAAATAAACAAACTAGAACCTCTTGATGATAAAATAGAACTAGCCGCACACGATAAAGTAATAAAATTATATGGTACTAACTAACCATATTAATATTATTATTTTTGAATTTATTATAAAAATTATATAATAAACAGTAAAGTATAATAATGATGAAAGATAAATATTAGAAATAGTATCATATTACTTTATGATAGTAGGGCCTGTAGCCTAGACTGGATAGGGCGTTGGACTTCTAATCCAAAGACCGGGGGTTCAAATCCCCCCAGGTCCGCTAATTTAATTATGAGTAATATTATAGTATTAGAGCTTCTTTTTTTGATTATTATTTATTTATTTTAGTTTTAATAGTATTTTTTATTATTCAATTAAATAAGATAAAAAATTTAATTTAAATTATGAAATGATTATTTGTTTTGAATTTGGGTTTGTAGCCTAGTCTGGATAGGGCATCAGACTCCTAATCTGAAGATCGGGGGTTCGAATCCCCCCAAATCCGCTATTTTTAAAAATATTTATAAACAATATTAAATAGTTAAAATTAATTTCTTTATAATTATTTAAAAAATCAGTATAGTATTTAAAAAATCAGTATATTCATATTTTTTGAAGGTTAGTTAAAGATTTATGGGATTGGAAATTAATAAAAATTAGTTTTTAATAATCTCCTATGTTCCAATTAAATAATTTTTTTAGTAATTTATTTATTCAAAAGTACTTCCTAATATTTGATTTACTACTGTAACAAATATCATACCAACAATAATTACTAATGAAATTAATAATACATCCATTTTTTTATTCTCCCTTTTTATTATAAATAGTAAATATCGTACTATCTTTATTATAATACTATTTATTAATTATCATATATTTATATTTTTTTTATTTATGAATTTAATTATATTCAACTTTTCCATATTGTCCTCCACGACCAGGATCTACTTCCAATTTATTTTCTCTATACGATTTTAATATTGGAGCCAATAAAGAATCTATATTTTCTATATTTTCTATAGGTACATTAAGTAGGACATTTATCTCATTATCATATATCTTTATTAATTTTTCAAATCTTGTTTGCACATATTTAGTTGTTACTCCTTTGTTATGTACAGTACTTAGTAATTCTGCTAATGGTAATAAATATTGATAAGGTGGTCTATTTTTTGGATGTTGTGGAATATCATATGTTGATAATTCTTGTATTCTTCCTTTTACTCCTTTTTTAATTCTTCCACCACAAGTACATTTCATATCTTGTTTTATTGCATCATGAATATTGTATATTTTATAACAAGATATACATCCTGTTTCATGATATTTTCCCATTCGAGGATCAAATCCAAAATTTTCTATTATTTTATTTTCTTCAATTGATTTAACTAAATCATTGAACGATAAATTTTTTAGTTCTATTTTATTAAATTCTCTTCCTATTCTATGTGGCCATGGTGAATGTGAATCTGAATTTGTTAAAAATGTATACTCTTTTAATTCTTCTATTGTATCTGCTAAATCAGTATCAGCAGATAAACCAAGCTCTATGAATTCTGGTTTTTTATCATAACAATCAGTTATTGAATCATAAGATTTGTATATTCCAGTCCATGGCGTAAATACATGTGCTGGTCCTATTATACAATTATAATTATGGGCTATTTCCATAATTTCTGCTCCATTCATTCGTATTCTTGGCCTTCCATCAGCATCCATATTTTTTACTATGAATTCATCTCTCATCTCACGTGCTGTTTCTAATGATGGAATTATTATTAAATGATGTATTCTCTCATTATCTTCTACTTCTGTTGTAGCTATAAATTTAGTATTATTCTCTGGTATTGATTCTTTTGTTTTATATATACCTGTATTATCAATTTCAGTTAATGATTCTTCTAATTCATCTAACCACTTTGAATGAAGTGCATCACCGGTAGCAACTAAATTTAATCCTTTTTTTTCTGATTCTAAAGCCATAGTTATTGGCGTCATATTTTTTGATGTTGCCATTGAATATTTACTATGGACATGTAGATCGGCATTTAATATCATGTGTTTCTCCTAAGCTTAATCAATTTAACGAATTTTATTATCATTTTTATAGCATTTCATTAGATACTTTATATTATTTAATACCCTTAATCTTATTATTAAGATAGTAATTAGTTAGTATTTTTTTAAATATTTTTTAAAAAAAAAGAAATCTATAATTATATTAAAAGGGAGGGAAGGAAAGTTAATATGAAAATTAATTTCATTATCCTATATAATGTAAATCATCATTTGGTTTATTAATTTTTGGTTCCATTCCCATTGCTTGGTTAAATTGTGGGTTATTAGATAATCTTTTAAAAGTATCTTCAACTTTTTCATTTACTTCATCAAGATCCATATCAAATTTTAATAAATCAAAAAGTACGAGTAACATAGATTTTGCTGCACTAGGATCTATATAAAATCCAGGTGTTTCACCCATAAGACAAATTGCATCAATACCTTTTTGTTCTCCGTAGTATAGTAATAATCCAGATGCTCCTACTATACCTCCACCATCATCTTTTCTTAATTGTGCATTATCTATAGATAGTGCTTCTTCTAAAAATTCTTTATTGTTTCCTGCTACAAATATTTTACCATTTTCAACCATTTCACCAGTTCCTAATCCACCTAATGTAATGATCTTTTTAACGTTTATCTCCTCAAAGAAATCTATTAAGACTCGAGATATTTCAATTTGTCCTTCAAAATTACTTCCCTGACTATTTCCAGTGAGTATTACTACATCTTGATTATTTTCACCTAAGTTTTTAACATAATAAAATTCATTTTTCATATGATCAATTAGACCATCATCTTTTACTATTACTTGTGGTGGAAAATAATCAGATTCTAATTCTGCAAATTTTGTTGCTTTTAATTGTTTTACCATTTGATCTGCAGTTATTTGACCAACAAATCCTATTCCAGGTAATCCTTCTATTAATATAGGATCTTCTAGTTCTACTTTTTCAATTTCTTTAATAATCGTGTGTTCTGTCATGTTATCTGTCCTCGTGAAAATAGTTTTAATTTTATTTCATAATTTAAGAGATTATTCCTATGCATTGCACTATGTTTTTATTAATATTATTGTTTTTCTAATTGTTGCTTTTTTAATATGCGTCTATACTTACCATACTTATCTTGAGGTGAATATCGAGCGGGAAATATAACACCTGCTTTTTTGTTACATCTAGGACACACTTCTTTGAGTGTGTACTCTCCACATTCCTTGCATTTTTTCATCTTAAATTTCATATTATCATATATATTTTGAATAGATTTATAGTTTTTTGAAATATGTATTACTTATTATCTTAATTAATACATATTGTTTACCTTATTAATATTTTATAAAAATTTTTGTATATTTATTCATAAATTTTACACTTGAAATATACGTCTGGTCTAAATATTTTCTTAGAGGAATAACTATTTAAATTGATATAAAAATTCATCTAATTCCTTATAAATCTTATTAAGCTCTGATGATCCTACATGACCCATATAAGAATTATATAAAATTAAATTTGAATCAGGTATTAAAGCATTCATTGGAATAGCATCTAATTCTGGAGGAAAATACTGATCTTCATAAATACCAATAATTAAAGTTGGTACTATGATATTATTAACAATAGAAGTTAAATCATAATTTATAGTTGCACAATTACGATAATATGCATCTAAAATATCTTCTTTAGCATCTTCAACAGCAAATTCATCCATCATTTTATTAATATCTGAAATATCTAAATCCATATAATATTCTTTAGATAATCCAAAGGAATACATAGCTTTACTAGATATTTTTAAACTACGACTAAAATCACCATCAAAATTACCAGAAATAAAAGAAGGATCAGATTCAATTATATCATTCATAAGTTTACTAAGAATATAATTTTGTCCACCAACTTTATAACTACTAACTAAAGAAATTAAAAAATCCATATCATTGGGATATACTGCTGCCCAACAAATAGCTTCAAAACCACCCATAGAATTACCAATTAAACCTCTAGGATGAAGTATATTCAAAGATTCCTTTAAAAAATTTTTATTGAAATTAACCATATCCAATATACCATATTTTGGATAATTTGATTTTAACCCACTTGTACTCGGAGAACTACTACCTGGAGTTCCTAATGTTGAAAGAGATACAAAGAAAAATTTATTAATATCAAACGGAAGATCTTCTCCAACAACTTCTTTTATTCTTTTTATAGAAGAATAATTTCCTGTTGTACCATGAAAATAAATTATAGCATTTGAAATATGCCCTTCATCATCATATAATGGTGTTCCAAATGTTGTATATTCAACTTTTTGATCTTTAAGTATTGTACCATTTGTAAATTCAAATTCATTTAATATATAATATTCTGGTGTAAGTGTTTCTAAATCCATAAATAATCTCCAAATTATTTTAATCTTAAATTATATTAAAAAAGTATTATTAATCTAATAATTATCATGTGCAAATTTTATAAAAATAGTAATTAAAAATAGTAAACAATGAAATAAAAAAAATAAATATTTAAAGATAATTTTAATTAATTATCTAATTCTCTGTGGAAACTTCCTTCTCCACCTTCATTTTCAACAATGCTAATACATTCATCTGCGGAAGTTTTAAGAATGTGTTCAGCCGTAGGATAATCTTCTGCTGTTACCATAATTCTGTATCTAGGAGCTCCAACACATTGAACTTCAATATGCTCTTTTTCTATTGATTCAAGAGCGTTTATTATTATTTTTACACCATCAGGTGCATATGATGTGATATCAACATATCCAGTAATGTGTACTTCAGGAGTTGAGATATTTTTCTTAGAAACATCTGTTATTGTTTTAGCCCATTCAGAAGGAATATTTGCAGATATAAGCACATCTTCTCCTTCATCAGCTGCTAATTCAAATCCTTCATATAAATCTCCAAATTCTTCCATTATTTGGTAACCTACTTCTTCATAAGCTTGATTTAAAGTTTTACCAAGGGAACGAGCGGAGATTTCTAGTAATTTTTCAGCTTTCTGTTCTATCTTCCATTGTTGAATTCTACGTGTTCGTTGATCTTCTCTTATACGTTTAAGAGATGCATCTACGTGACCTTTTTTAGGGTTAACTCTTAGTACACGAGCAACAATTTTTTGGTTTTCTCGAACATAATCTCTTATATTTTTAACCCAACCTGAGGATACCTCTGATATATGAATAAAAGCTTCTTTACCTTCATATTCCTCAAGTTTAGCGAATGCTCCATAACCTAATACTTTATGAACGGTACCAACAATCAGATCACCTTCTTCAGGCCATTCCTTATTCATTCTAACCATATTTTTCCCACCTGTGTCAGCGATCAATTTTTAAGATATTTAATGTTCTAATACTTCTACAATTTGTGCATAGATTTTTGATCTTCCACCTTTAGGTTCTACTAAAGTTTTACCACATATCACACATTTAACTGTTGATGCAGCATGATCAAAAATAATTTGATGGTTTTCACAGTCACCACATTTAACTTTTAAAAAGTTACTTTCTTGTTTAGCCATTAAAAAATGCCTCCTTAGATTTATATTTTAATATTATGTTACTACTTGATTTTATTTATAAAGTAAAACTATTAGAATACTATTAAGAATATGCTAATTTACTGATATATAATTACTATTATAAATAAAAAAAGGATAAATACTCTGAAATAAATTACTAATAGGTACTTCTTTTATCCCTTATAAGAAGTTTTTGATTATATTCAGAGTTTTAAATAAGATTCTTGTTTCTTATTTAGCTTGATACAAATTCAACTTTTCCTGCACGGAAAGTAGATTTTTTAATATGTGCTTTTCCACATTCTTTACATCTGTATCTTAAATCTAATTTTTTAACAGGTTTACTTCCTGATGGTAAAGGTCTTGGGTAACCTCTGTAACCAGCGGTTACACGTCTGAACTGACGTTGACCCCATTTTAATTCACTTGCTTTTCTTCTTTTTGATTCAAATACTTCATGTTTTGTGTGTTTTTTACATGTTGGACAATATGTTTTTCTTTCTTTTGGTATTTTCATTAAAGTCACCTCATATTATTATTATTTATAATATAAATTGATTATATTTATATTCTCATAAATCAATAATATTGTTTTTATTTGTTTTAATAAAAGTAATAACAATAAGTTTTACTTCTAAAAATAAAATCTTTCGATTTTTTTATTATTATTTCTAATTAATAGAAATAATCTATATTTTTTTATAATTTTTAAAAAAATTTATTTTTTTTTTATATACTTCTTTTAATACAGAAAATATAGTCTGTATATTTTTTTTATCCTCAGACTATTTTATAGAAAGAGATTGGAAATTACTACGGTAATACGTCTTTGTATAATTAATAATGTATTATATAGTTTAGAATTTATTCTGTTACTATGATACAACTAGTAATAACGCTATTTAAGTATATATAATAATTAAATTATTAAATCCAAAAATTGTTCTATAAAATCAGAACAATCAATAATTTATCTATATATTATTATGATAAACTTCTATATTTATAATTATAGTATATTTTTTATTAATTCATTAATTAATGAAAAAAATATTAAAAAAAATTAATATTAAATAAGTCTAGAAAATTACGTCTATCAAAAACAAACAGCTTAGGTTCATCCAATACACTAACAAACATACAAGTTATGAAAATATAAATCCTTTTAAACTTTGTATTTCCTGTTTACAACTTACAGTAACTATTCTAATCACTCTACATACTGCATACTTTCATGATACATATAGACATTCACTTAAGATTAACCCAATACTAATCTTTCTCTCGCCCTTATCTCTAGAAATGCTAGAAGATCAATTAAGCTTTACATATCATGCAACTCACATAAAAGTTACCTTTAATGCAGTTCAATGGAGAATAACCCCTATAACAAAGTCAACAATACCCTTGATATTGTACTGACATATTAATCTAAAGACAATTGCTTGTCGCACTCAAAAAAAAGTATTATTTTACAATTTCAATAATATCATAATGTTTTAAAATTTTTACAATAGATTCAGGCAATATGGCCATATCCATTTTATCAAATGGTCCATATGTTATTTCATTTATATCTAATATATCAGTATTAACATCTTCTTTAAATACAACAAACTCTTCTTCATTTAGGGTACTATCTTCATTTTCAGTTTTTTCCATTATTGGTTGATTTAACTCTTCTTCAGAAGTACTTTCTTTTGTATTTTCTATTTCATTATTAATATTTACAGCATCAGAAGTTTTTTCTTGAATAATATTATCTTGAATATTTTGAGATTTTTGTTGTTTTTCTTGTGATGGTTTTTCAATAACATCAGGAATATACTCTGGCTCAGGTGCTTTTCCAAACATTTGAGCTACTTGACTAGCACTTAATTTTGGTTTATTAGAAGTTTGAATTGTTTCATCTTTATTTTCTGTTATTGTATCAGATGTTACTTCCACATTTTCTTGAATTTCTGTTGATTCTACTTTTAATTCTTCATCAGAACTAGGAACTACAGATAATTCTTTTGATTGAATTTCTTGTGTTGAAATTTTAGATTTTATAGAATTATCTTGAATTATAGAATTATCTTGAATATTATCTTCAAAAGTTTTTTCTGTTTTTTTAGGACTTGTAAAATCATGCATTATTTCTTCACGATGCACTATTATAAGATTAATTATATCTTTATACAATTTTTCTTCTTCAGGTGTTGTATTATAAGGTATTATATCATATAATTCAGAATTTTTTCTATGTCCCTTAAATATATCATGTGATTTTTGTACATTTGCTAATGCAGTACTGATAATTTTAAATTCTCTTCTTTCACATATTTCTATTGTTATTCTTTGAGCATCATGTAATTGATATGCTTCTAAAGATAAAGGATTGTTATCTACTGTTTTTAATAGTTCATGGAGATAATTTGATGCATCATCATAGAAAGTATCTTCTATTTCAGATAGGGTACCTGTATTTCTTTCTTTTTTTTGTATATCTCTTAATTTCTGAAAAAAAGTGTTGTCCAACTATATTATCCCCTTTGATTTTTATTATTTCCAAACTATAATTTTCAGGTGGGTATATGTGGTTATTTTTTATACTCTTTATTATATTAAAAAAATAAAAATAGGAGAGTATTCTTTAATTAACCAATTATTCTTCTTCTATTCTTGGTGCTAGTAAGAATGTTAATTTCCCTTCATCATTTAATAATTCTAAAGATAATGTTAATGGCATATCATTTCCAATAGATATATAGGTATTATCTGCAAATTTTTCAGCTTTTAACATTTCTTTTATATTTTCAACTGCATAGATTGCTTTTGCAGAATCATTTACTTTTTCACCATGTAAATATTCAATTTTTGCATCTGCAAAATCTCCAACAGCTTCTAAAGTTAAATTATCTTCATCAACAGATAATGATACTTTATTTGCAACTATTTCTATATCTTGTACCCCTTCTTTTAATGTTCTTATAGGTACTGCTATTTTTATTGGATATTCTATTTCTGGTGGTGTTGGTGCATCATATTCAAGATCTATAAGTTTTACTTTGAAAGTCTTTTTAGTTTCTCCTTCAAAAGTTATTATTAAACTTCCTGCATCCACTCCTAACTCCATTACATCATCAGATTTAGATCGTTTTAAGACTTTCATTAATTCTTCTGTATCTAAATTTAATTTAATTGGTTTATCACATTGGAATATGTCAAATAGACTTTCTTTTAATTCTAAATGTACATATGTAATATGACTTCTATCAATTGCATTTAATCTAAGTCCATCTGAGTCTACTTCTATTTGTACTTCATCTACAATTGAGGATATTGCATCAAAACTTGTTTTGAATATGCTAGGATCACTTAATACTAGTTTAAACACGCTGTTATACTCTCCTTGTTCTATTTAATGATTTATGATAAATATAAGCTAAACTAATTCATGAATATTATATTTCATTTTCATGTTTTAAAGTTTAGATATTAATTATTTTAGATTATAATTAAATTTTTGATTATAATAGATAATAAATATATCATTTATTTATTAGAATAAGGAGTATTAAAAAGTTATATTTTTATATTAAATCATGAGATTATAAACCTAATATTAACATGTATTAAAAAAATTAGCTAATTATTATTAGTTATTTGGAGTTTAGAGTTATCATATATTAATTTATTACAGTTAAATTAACGTTGATAATAATATTTTATTTATAATTATTATTAATCATCTTCATCATCGTTAAAATTATTTGATTTAGGCATGTCATAATCCAATTCATGCATAGATTGAATTGTTTTATTAATTCCTAATAAATTTAATATTTCTTTATAAAATGTTAATAATATGATCAACATTCCAATTAATATTATTCCAATAGCTAATGATTCATGTTCACCATAAGTTACATGATCAGATATACGCATAACATCATTTAATGAATAATATATACCTAATAAAGTAATTGCAACACCAAGAAGTGTAGTTACAATCTGTCTTGACACAGGCTTACTTATTTTAAATTTATGGAATAAACCAGTACTTTTAATTTTATCTGAATCAAATTGATTAAGTAAAGGTACACCTTCCTCATCTACTTTTACATTATTTATTACATTAGTTTCAGATTTTTCATTAACTGATTCAGAATTATTTTCAGGTGATTTCTTAAGAGTTAATTGTTGATCTGTTTTTTCTTTATCTGAAACGTTATTAAATGATTTTTCAGATATTTCATTAAATATTTTTTCAATATCTTCATCAATTTCAGTATCTTCCCCATCAATAAGAATACTACTTTTTTCAAGTAACTCTTCAGTTTTTTCTTGATTCTTATCTGAAGTAATTTTATCTGTTTTTACAACATTTTTATCTGGAGTTATTTCTGGTTCTATATGATTATCTTCATTATCATATACTAAAAATTCATCATCAATTTGATCCAATTCATCTAAGGGATCCACTTCAGTTTCAATAGTTGTAAAATCATCTTGTTGTTTCCGATTTAATTCATTTAATGGATCCTTTTTTATATTTTTTAATTTACCATTATCTGATTTTTGATTATTATCTACCATATTAATCACTGACTTTTGATGAAATTTAGATATTAAATTTTCACTATATAACTTTTAAATATTATTTTTTATAATTTAAAATTAAATAGTATACATTTATATTAGCTTTAATTATATTTTTTATTTTATTAAAATATTACTAAATCATATTAAAATAAACTAAGTAATCCTTTAATTTTATTACATATTTTTCTTAAAAATGTGTAAAAATAGAGAATTAATCATCTTCTCTC
>CAYNSJ010000053.1:0-19203 GCA_964399835.1 uncultured Methanobacteriaceae archaeon
AAATATTTTTAAAATATAATAATTAATTTAAAGAATTTAAAATAAAAAACAATATTTAAATACTTTATTTTAATAATGTGGATTATTTATTTAAAAGATGAGAATTTACTATTATTTTATATACTTATTTTAATATAATATTAAGTAATAAAAACAGATAATTAATAATTAATTTGTTATTCAACGATTAAATGGAGAATAAATAATGAAGAAAAGTTTTAAAATTCTTATTGTTCTTATAATAATTATATTAGCTATTGTTCCTGTAGGATATAGTTACTATGTAGATTATCAAAATCAACAAGATAGATTATTATTTAACCAAACAATTAAGAATGTAAGTAATATAGAAAATCAAAGTGATACTGAATTTGATCCAGTAAGAAAAAATCCTTCATCAATGTCGGAATTAAAATCAGAACTTCAAAAAACTAATACAGATATAGATCAAGAAATTGGTATACTTCAAAACTTAAATAACAAAACAAATAATCAAACTCATAAGGAATATATTGCACTAGAAATAAAACGATTAAATGGTGAACATGATGTATATTCTACAATAATTAACGAAGGTTTATCATCATCTAATGAAGTAAAAACAAAAGCAGCAACAGTACGTCAAACAAAAGATGATGTAGTAACATTTTTAGCACAACATTTTTCACTTAAACAAGATTTAGAAAATATGAATATAGATGAAGATTTTAGAGAAAGTTATGATGATTAAATTTAACTTCTTTTTTTATATTTAAAAAAAATTCATAAAATATAGATTAAAAATGATAATAAACAAGTTAATAATTTACTAACTAAATCTAAAATTGGAGATTATGTAATTAATCCATACATTGGTTGTCTTCATGCTTGTAAATAATGTTATGCATCATTCATGAAACGATTCACTAATCATAAAGAACTCTGGAGTAAATTTATAGATGTGAAAATAACCAATAAAAAAATAGATTTAAAGAAAATTAAAGGAAAAAATGTGTAATATCTACAGTAACCGATCCTTATAATCCATATGAACAGGAATATAAAAAAAACTAGAGAAATATTATAACAATTAACTGATGCTAATAATTATATTCAAATAATAACTAGAAATAAATTGATAATTAGAGATATGAAACTCTTAAAAAAAATAAATCATCTATCTGTTGCTATGTCTATTAATACATTAAATGAAGAATTTAGAAAAAACATGAATAAAGCAAGCCCTATTTCTGATAGATTAAATACATTAAAGACACTGCATGAAAATAACATACACAAAATTTTATTTATGTCAACCTATATTTATATGAATTACAAAATGGAAAATAATTATTGAAGCTACTCATGAATACCTAGATAAATATTGGTTTGAAAATTTAAGTCTAAAACAACATTATAAAAATAGTATTTTAAATTATGTAAAAGAGAATTATAATAGTTTATGCCCATTATATGAAAAAATTTACATCTTAAATAAGAAAGATAAATTATATAAAATGAACAATGAAATAATTGAATACTGTGAAAATAAAAATATCAAATATACTAATTACTTTAAACATGAAGAAGCTATTAAAAAAACAGGTAAATTAAGTAAAATAGATTGATTGTGATTAATATGACAAAAGAAATAAAGATATCTGAAAATATATATGATAATTTAATGAAATTATGTTCTAAAAATGAATCCATGGAAGATATTATTGATGAATTATTAAATGAACATTATGCTAATATAGATAACAAAGACTTAAAGCCAAAATATGAAGAATTTCTTTTAGAAGAACTATTTAAAATAGAATCTAAAGAATTATCAGATTATATAGAAATAGAATCTGAAAATCCAAATGATATGAAAATTATTCAGAATAAAAAATTTAATGATTTTCTTACAATATGTAAAAATGATAAATTCATTGAAGATTTAATAAAAGAACGAAATAAAATTGCTAAAAATCCATATAATACATTATACAAATCATTAAAATCAGATAAATGTCCTAAAATTAAACGTGTACGATTTGGAGATTATTGTATGGTATTTTATTTTGATAAAAAAGAAGAAACTATTTATATAATTGATTTAGATAATCGAACAGAATTGTATGATAAAGTATGGCTTTGTAGAAAACCTAGATATTATTAACACTACACTTTTTATATTTTTTAAATGTACTTATTAAACTAAAAAAAAAGAATAAAATAAAAAAAATCTATTTAAGATTTTTTCCAATGAGTTGGTTTTTTGACATTTCTTAATACTAAAGACCATTTAGGATTACTTGAACCCCAATAATTATATTCTATTGATATTTTAGTATTTTTTCCATTATTAGTAATTATTCCACCAGCAGCAGATATAGAATCTTTAAAAGAAGATCCACTTATTTTAAGATAATTATTAGATCCACTACCAATTGTAATTGTACCTAAGTACATATTAGCCCAATTATTTATAAATTTAGAGTTTATGATAGTTAATGAAGATTTACCAAGCATATTTCCATTTAATATTGTTCCTTGATCATGATTTTTAAATGTTGAACCTGATATAGTTAAAGTTCCACCTTCATTTACTACTGCAAAATGTTCTTGTACATTACTATTAAAAGTACAACCACTAATTGTACCAACTGTTTGTTTTAAAAATATTGCACCACCCATAGATGTATAATCTTGATTGTCAGCTGCAAAAAGCATAGCTTCATTATTATTAAATTGACTATTTTTTATATTTACTTTTCCATAAGTACTATGTATTGCTCCCCCATGATAATAACCACTGTTTCCATTAAATATACAATTATTAACATTTAATGTACCACCTGCATTATCTATTGGTGATCTTCCATTAGAAGCAAATCTTGCGAGTACTCCATTATTATAAAAACGACAATTAGTTAATGTTAATAAACCTTTATTTACTAATAATTCATTTACTGCATTGTTAGAAAAGATAATATTACTCATTGTTATTTTATGTCCTTTTGCAACTACAAAACCTGAATTATATATATTATGTAATGTTATTATAGTATTAGAAGTACCAATTATTGTTGCATCTTTATCTAACGTTATTGATCCAGTTACACCTAAAGTTGTATATGTACCACTTAGTATTTTTATAGTTCCCCCAGCTGGTGCTTTACATAAACCTTTAAATATTGTTCTATAAGGATTGCTTGATGTTCCTGTTCCACTATAATCATTACCATATTGACTTACATATACTATATTATTACTAGCTAATTTAAGTGTATTTGAAGAGAGATTTTGATCTTCAAGTGTTACTGTTTGATTTACATTAGTATTTGTTGTACTTACAATTTTTTTAGTACTATCAATTAATACAGTATTATTCTGATTTATATTTGTACTAGTTACAGTATTAATTTTTATATTTTCTTTAACTGTCTTATTTTTAGTAATTTCAGGCTCATTAACATTAATTGCATTATTATTTACTTTTGTTAAGTTTGTTTTTGTATTTATTTTATTATCTTTTATTTGTATTTTTTCTTTATTATTGATTTTTGATGTATTTTCTTGTACAGTTTGACTATTTGATTGTATTGATGAAACATTTAATTGTGTAGTAACTATATTTTGTGATGTACTACTTGAATTACTTGTATCTGCTGCAGATATTGCCGTAATTCCTATTAATATACTTATTAATAGTAAACTGAGAATTATCATCTTATAGTTTAGTTTGGACATATATCCCTTACCATCCTTTAATTTTTTTTATATGGAAATGATAAAATTTAAAAATAGAATTTTAATGAATAATATCTTTTTTAAATTTAATTCTATACCTTTAAAGTATAGTTTTTTTCACATAACTAAAGATATAATTAAAATAATATATAAAAGTATGTCTTAAATCATATATATTTAAGAATAAAAGTAGTATATATTATTATATAACTAATTGAATCATTAAAATTGTCAATTAATTAATATATAAATTGATTTTTCATTAATCTAAAATATATTAATCAAATTCTTTTTTTAGACTTTAAACTTAATATTTTAGTTTTTATAAAACACATCAAATTTATTAATTAGATCTTTTATAGTACTAATCATATTATAATTATTTCAATAACATTTATAATTCAGGTTATTACTAAAATAAATAAGACATATTATATTATTTTATGAACAAATTTATTTTATCAATACTTTTTATGTATCAATGATAAGGATTAATAGTTCTATAAAAATAATTATGATACAAAAAAAGAGAAAGGAGGATAATTTATTATGAATAAAAGGAGGATAATTCTTTTATTTACATTAGTAATCATATTATTAGTTAGTATTACAGCAATATCAGCAGTAGATAATAGTACAACTGTTACAACATCAAGTGATACTTCTATTGTTAACACACAACTAACTATTAGTAATGATACTCAAAGTATTGCTACAGATAATATTAAATTATCTGTTCAAAAGAAAGATTCTAATAATTATCTTAAAGATAATTCAAAAAAACAATTAAACACAATAACTCAGATAAAAAGTGTTACTAAGAATACACAGAATGATGATGAAAATAGTAGCTTAATTAATACAGATAATTATACAGACAATAATGATAATATTCAAAACCAGACAAATGAAACAATAAACAATAATAATACGTATACAGATGATAATACAATATATATAAATAATTCTTATACAGGTATAGAAACAGGTACACAGTTTCAACCATATACAACATTAAATAATGGATTCATAGCTTTAAACAATGAAACAAACACAAAATCAAATGTCTACATAGCTAATGGAATATATAACATCAATGATACAATAATTATTAATAAAAATTTAACTATTACTGGTGAATCTCAAGGAAACACTATAATTTCTGGAGGAAATCAATATCAAATATTTAATATAACTCAAGAATCAACAGTTAATGTAAATAATTTAACATTTACTTTAGCAAATGCAACAAATGGTGCAGCTATATTGAATAATGGTAATTTAAGCATTACTAATGCTACATTTTTAAATAATTCTGCAATAGAAAATGGTGGAGCAATATATAATACAGGTACATTAAATATTACTAGTTCAAGTTTTATAAATAATTCAGCAATAGAAAATGGTGGAGCAATAATTAATAATGGTATTATAACAGTTAATTATAACATGTTTATGAATAATCAAGATAAATATAACAGGATGGTATTTAATAATGGTACTGTGAATTCTTTTGATTATAACTGGTGGAGTTCAAATAATCCAAATAATTTAGTCAATTTCAAGTTATATAATTGGATTATAATGACATTTACAAATATTACCCCATTTGAATTAAATAAAGATGTAAATTTAACAGTGACACTAAATACAATTGAAGATGAAAATGAAACAATAACCACATTAAATAATACAGAATTATTACCAATAGCCAATGTAACTTATCAATTATCTAATGAAACAATTAATATCCAATTATTAGATAATAATAGAAGTAACACTATTTCAAATATTTTTACTAAAAGTGGGGAAGAAATTTCAGCAACAATTAATGGTTATACTATTCTATTTTCTAAAAAATTAGATATTATATATGTTAATTCAAGTATTGAAACAAGTGGTACTGGTGAAAGTTGGATAAATCCTGTTAAAACAATACAAGAAGCAATGAATTATGTTTCTAATAATGGTACAATCTTACTAGCTGAAGGTATATACAACTCAACTAATGATTATAACTTAATTATAAACCAAAATATTAATATAATTGGAGAAACTCAAAATAATGTTATAATTAATGGATTAAAAGCTAATCGAATAATGTCTATAACTCAAAGCAATAATGTAACAATAACGAATATAACATTTATTAATGGAAATTCAACTAATGGTGCAGCAATAAATAATAATGGTAATTTAATAATTTCAAATTGTAATTTCATAAATAATACTGTATCACAAAGTGGTGGAGCAATATACAGCCAAAATAATATTGAATTATACAATAGTAACTTTACAAATAATAGTGCACGAATAGGTGGAGCAATTAGAACAATTAATAAAGAACTTATAATTAATAATTGTACATTTACAAATAATTCTGCTTTATATAATAAAACATCAGGATGGGGTGGAGCATTAGCTTTACGTAATATTACAAGTATTATTTCTAACTCATCATTTTACACTAATCATGCATCTTATGTTGGTGGAGCAATTGATGTAGAATATGGTAATTATACTATAGACAACTGTATTTTTATAAAAAACAATGTATATAAGTTATATGGACAATATGGAGGAGCAATTACAATACATTCTAGTAACTCAAATATTACAAATTCCATATTTTATAACAACTCAGGTAGTTATGGTGGAGCTATTGATATAGAAAACTCAAATTTACTAGTAACAAACAACACATTGATTAATAATACAGCAATTTACGGTGGAGCAATCAATAATTTAAATACAATTATAACTTATAAAAATAATAACATGACAAAAAACTATGCACAACGTGGAGGAGCAATATATAGTTATAATTCAAATAACACAATAATAAATACAACATTTGGATCAAATCAAGCACAATATGGTGGAGCAATATATGCTCAAAATAAATTATTAAATATTTACAATTCAACATTCCAATTAAATAATGCAAAAATATATGGAGGAGCATTATATAATACAGGATCTAAACTAAATATTTATAGAACAATACTCTCAAATAACTATGCTGGAAAATATGGTGGAGCAATATACAATACAAATAATGGTATTGTAACAACTTCTTATTCAGTAATAATAAATAATAAAAAAGTTGATATTTATAATGTTAAAGGATCAGTTAATGCAAAATATAATTGGTGGGGATCAAATAGCAATCCAAATTATAGTCGTATACATAATACAGTAGCAAATCATTATATATACATGACAGTTACTTTAAATAATAAATCAACATATGTTAATAAAAATACTACAGCAACTGTAAGTTTAAACAATTATTATTACAATGGAAAAATAGTATCATTTAACAGTAAAATAAATAATATACCAACAATTCCAATAACCCAATATTTCACAGAAAAAAATAAAAATTATTACAATAATGGCTTTATAATAAATGGTACATATATCGGAACACATAAAAATTTATACAAAGGAACCTTAAAAATAACAACTACAATTAATAATCAAAAAATCACAAAAACAATAACTGTAAAAAAGTAATTAATTAAGAAACAAAACTATAAAACAATTAAAAAGAGAATACATTTTCTCTTTTCCTTACTAATTTTTTTATTTATTATTGTAAATCTTTGAATCATTTATAAAATAAAGTTATATTAAAAATTAAAACTATTAATTCTATATAATTTCTTGTTTTTAAAATAAAAAAATTTAACATACATACAATAATAATTCTTAAATAAATGAAACTTTAAAACTATTATTAAGTGATAAAATATGGAAACACTTAAGGCAATAAATATAAGAAAAAGCATAAGATCATTCAAAGATAAACAGATTAGAAAAGAAGAGTTACAAACTATATTACATGCTGCAAATAAAGCTCCTACACCTGGACCTCTCCATTTAACAGTTATACAAGATGAAACATTATTAGAAGACATTAATGATACTTCTAAACTTGCTATGTTAAATTCAGGAAATGAGCTTTTAGAAGCACGAGCTAATACTATTGGATATGAACCATTATATGGAGCTCCAACATTAGTTATTATATCTGCACCTGAAAAAACTTTTGGAGCTGATACTGCTGCATGTTCAGCAACAATTATGATATTAGCTGCAACAGATTTAGGTGTTGGAAGCTGTTATACTGTAAGTCCAACAATAGGCATAGATGCTGCAAAATCATTAAAAAATAAAATTGATCTTCCATCAGGTTATGAACCACAATGTGCAGTATTACTTGGATATTCTGATAATAAAGATGAATATCAAGCTGAAAGATCAAATTCCAATATAAAATACTTATAAATAAACTATTTATATTTTTTTATACTTTTTTTACTTAATATAATTATAAAAGTTTTCACATGAATTAATTAAATAATCTCTTCTAACAGTTTTTTCAATCCATTGAGAAGGCATATTATCATATCCATAATATAATCCACTTAATCCACCAGTTACAGCTCCTGTTGTATCTGTATCATTACCTAAATTTACAGCTTTTAATATTGATTCTTTATATGTATCTGTATTGACAAGACACCATATACTTGCTTCTAAAGTATATAATACATAACCAGAACTATGTACTCTTTCTTCATTTACATTGAATATTTTTTTATTAAATATTCTTTTAAAGTACATTAATTCTTCCATATAATTATCTTGTTTTCTGTAATAATTATATGCTTTATCTATACCTTTTGAGATAATATCTCTTAATAACATGTCCTGATCATTTTTTATAATTTCATGTACTATAAAAGTGTATATGTTACATGCTATTTGACTTCTTATATGTTGATGTGTTAAACTAGATATTTTATTTATAACATCAACTTTTGAATCAGTTCCTACGATATTATTCATTACATATAGTGAAGCAGGTAATATTCTCATAAGAGAACCATTACCATTATCACGTTCAGAAGTTCCACCACAATATACAGCAGTTACTCCAGCTTCATATCTTTCAATAGATTCGCGTGTCGTATTTCCTATATCAAAACATTCTCCATGAGGAGTATATTGATCATTAAAATACCAATCTGAAAATTTACTCATCATATTTTCATAGTCTAAACCATATTTTAAACTATCCATAGTAGCAAGAGTTAATGATGTATCATCAGACCAAGTACCTTCTAATTGTCCATGGGTCTTAAATCCATCCATAGAAGTAACTGGATTTAATTTTAGTTTATCTCTTGACTGAAATTCATAAGGTACACCAACAGCATCACCTATGGCTAAACCTAATATACCATTAATAACATCATTTTTGGTTATAATTTTAAAAACTCCCCTTTAAACTATTTTAATTTAAAAATTCTTCCGATGCAGCTTTTGGATTATCAGCTAACATAATAGCACTTACAACTGATACTCCATCAAATTTATATTTAGTTATAATATTTTTATAGTTAGATTGTTTTATTCCACCTATCGCAACTTTTTTAAGAGTTATATTTTTAGATATCTTTTCAAGTTCTTCTGGTTTTGCTATTTTTGCATCATCTTTAGTACCCGTTGGGTATATTGCACCTATACCTAAATAATCTGCACCATCTTTTACTGCTTTTTCACAATCATCTAAATTATCTGCAGATATACCTATTATTTTATCATTTCCTAAGATTTTTCTTGCAATATCACATGGAAGATCATCTTGTCCTAAATGAACTCCATCAGCATCAATAGCTTGAGCAATATCTAACCTATCATTAATTATTAAAGGTATATTATATTTAGTTGTTATTTTTTTAACTTTTAAAGCTAATTTATAAAACTCTAAACTAGATAGATGTTTTTCTCTTAATTGAAGTACTGTTACACCACCCTTAATAGCTTCTTCTATTACTTCTAAAAATTTATTTATATCCATATTAAATCTATCAGTAACTAGATATAAACTGTAATCAATACTTTTTTTCATGTATAATTATCTCCATTACATTAAGTATAATTTTCCATATTTTTGTATGGTTTCAGGATTCATTTTAGATAATTCATCAATGAGATATGTTCTAAATGAGCCTGTACCTTGATTATTATCATATGTTGTTTTTGCTGCAAGTTGACCTGCTATAGCCATGGATAATGAACCTATAATAGCTGCACTTAATGGGTCTGTAACTGCTGCGAAGGATCCTACAACAGTTGTTAACATACATCCAGATCCTGTGATTTTTGTCATCAGTTCATCACCATTTTCAATAGCATAAGTAGTTTTTCCATCAGATATTATATCTATTGGTCCACTAACAGCAATTACTGTATCTAATTTACTTGCAATATTTTTAATTAATTTGCTATTAGATTCTAAGTTATCTTTAGTTATAATATCATCAGCTGCAACATCCACACCTTTAGCCATAGTACATTCATCTAATACATCAAATAGTTTTGCAATAGCCTTAATTTCAGACATATTTCCGCGAATAACTGAAACTTTAGTGTCTTTTATTATTTTTACTGTTAAATTATTTCTTAATTCTGTGACACCTACAGCAACAGGATCTAATACTAATGGGGTTTGTACTTCTTTAGCATGCTCACTTGCTTTTTCCATTGCTATCCTATCATGTTCAAAAACAGTTCCAATATTAATAACAAGAGCTCCTGCTATTTCAACAAATCCATCTACTTCTTTTACTTCATTTGCCATAGCTGGAGACCCACCAATAGCTAATACACTATTAGCACAGTCATTAACTGTTACAAAATTAGTAATACAATGGATTAATGGACATTTTTCTCTTAAGTCATTGATTGTTTCACTGGTTTTTTGTAACATATCATTATCTATTTGATTCATATATTTTTCCTTCCTATGATCATATTTTTTATGATCTTTATTTTATATTATAACGTTTAATCATTATAATTAAAAAACTTTTTTATTTAATATTTATTAGAAAAATAAGGATTATTTTTTAAAAAAAAGAATAAAAGAAGATTAAAAATAGATAATATATAATATTTATATTATTTTTTTATTATATATTTATATATAAAGTATTTTTGTTGTAGCACGTGTTGATAAATAAGCATTACGTTCACCTGTTACAACAGTTAAATTATTATATATTTTACCTTTTCTCCATCCAGGAATTATTATTGTATAATTAATCAATCCATTCTTAACTAGATATGTTGTTTTATTTGTTGTAATGTTATTAATTGTTATACCATTAACTTTGAATACTACATTATTTGTTCCAATTAGATAATGTCCATTTTTATCTTTTATTGAACCTATAACTATTATTGTATTGTTTTTTTGAGTAGCATTAACTGTAATAATAGTAGATATTTTTTTGATTTCTACTTTTGTATCCTTCTTAGTTATATTATATAAATTATTTCCAGAGTATACTGCTGTAATTGTATAGTTTCTTTGCGAAATATCATTAGGTAATTGATAAGTAATTTCAACTATACCCATTGTAACATTTGTTTTAATTATATTTCCGTTTGGATCTTTAATTGTTTTTCCTTGTAATTTAAATATGACCCATCCACCAGTAATGTTATTTCCATATTTATCTTTTATCATAGCTGTTAATGTTATTTTATCTCCAGATATTATGGAAGTAGCATTTGATTTTACAATAATTTGTGTTATTGTTGATGTTTGCTTTGTAACAATGATCTTTTCTTTGTTACTTATACCATTATCATATGATTTTCCAATATAATATGCTTGTATTGTTAGATTTTTATTGTACCATAAATCGGGTACAGTATAACTTAATTGAGCAGTTCCATTTACAACAGATATTTTTATTGTATTATTTAATGAATCTTTTATTGTTTTTCCATTAATTTTAAAGTATATGGTCCCATCACTTATTATATTTCCTGAAATTGTTTTTATTGTTGCATTTATTTGTATTGTATCATTTATTTGGGCGTTAATTGGGTTAATTAAAATTATTGAACTATTATTAGTTCCTATTAATATATTTTTAGTATTAGAATATTTCTGTGAAATTGATAATTTTATACATGTACTTGTTGTTCCTGTTGAATTTGATGTTATATTATAATTTTGAATTCCTGTCATTGTTTTTATTAAATTATTATCTTGATATATTAATAATGTAGTTTTATTTAGTATATCTTGGTCATAAAATTGTGGATGGGCTAGTTTTACTGTTAAATATATTGTAATGGGTTGATTTATATTTGATTGGTTATTTCCTGTTATACTAATTGTATCAAAATACATACTACAATTTATGTATTTATTGTTTGTAATTGAAGAGATTCCTGAAATGTATAATGTTTCCGTGGTTGCTTTTATGTTAATAAATGTATTATTTGAAATTGTTATTTTTCCTTTACTATAAATAACTCCATTATTGATTACTGTTGAGTTTGTAAATATAGAATTTTTAATAGTAGCTTCTTTATTGTTGTATATTGCTGCTCCATTTATTGATGATGTATTTGTAAAAATTAAATTAGATAGTGTTATGTTTCCATTATTAGTTATTGCTCCATTTGTAGCTGTGTTTGTATTAACATTTCTTATTTTAAGTCTTTCAAATGTGGTATTACTATTTATTATGAATATACTTTGTCCACTATTATTACCATCAATAATTGTATTGTCCTTATTATCTCCCATAAATTTAATATTTGAGTTTATTGTTATTGTATTTGGTATATAATACGTACCATTTTTAATATATACTATTGAATCATTAGATAATGAGTTTATTCTAGTTTGAGTTATTGTTTTCCATGGATGTACCTGTGATCCATCACCATTATCATTATTAGCTTTTGCATCAAAATATTTATCATTATTTATTGTAAATGCTTTTAAACATACAACATTTGGAGATTGATTTTCATCTTCATCATATTCATAAGTTTTTATATATGAGTAATTATTTCCGGGACTTATTCTAGATATTGATGCATATTCCATTGGAATATATGCTATATCTTTTGCTGATACTTTTAATTCTATTTTAAATATATCCCCTTTATTTAATTGAACATACTTATTTAATTTTACTGTATGATATCCATCATAAGTAAACTGTCCATTTTGAGTATATTTCAATTTGTTATTTACATATATTGTTACTGTATAATTTTCTGTACCATTAGTAGAATAAGTACTGAATGCTGCAAGTTGATCATTATTATTTGATGTAAATGTATTAGAGTACCATAATGTGTCTGTACCATAATTTGTAAAGTAATTATTACCACTTATATCATATTGATATATATTATCATATATATTCGTATTGTTCAATATAAATACAAATCCACTATAAGTATCAGGGTCATATATTGTGGTAAATGACTTATCATAATATGAAACATAGCAATAACCATTATCACCCCAATTAGTTCCCCAACTATTTTTTATAATAAAAGCACCATCACCAGCAGGAGTTGTCTGAAAATTATTTTTACTATAATTATCATCCCATCCAACTATTGCAACCATATGATTTGTTTGATAAGCATTATTACAATAATAAGCTGAGGTATTTTCATTTAAAAAACTATAACTAGACATGTACATATTTGTAAATACAGCACCATAATTTAATATAGCTTCTTTGATAAGACTATTATTTGTATAATTTCCACGAGAAGGTATGTAATATACATCTTGAACATGCATTATACTATTTAATACAGGTGATATTGTACTATAATCAGCATATTCATCATCAGTTGAATTAATTGGACCTAACCAACTTGTTAAATATCCAACCACCATGTTTTGATATCCACCATCATTTGGTAAATAATCATACCAACCATATGAAGAATATTTAGCCATTAAATTTTTCATATTTTCTTCAGATAGATTATAATTAATACCTGTTGATTTTAGTACACATGATTCTAATGATGCTATAGCTGCAAATGCCCAACAATTACCCCCATTTACTTGATTTTTAACTGGAGTTACATATCCATAATCACGTAAATCATAACTAATTGGAATTAAGACATTAGTTTTATTCATAATTGAACCAATATTTATTACAATAGGTTTTACTACTATTGAATCAGTTATGTTCATTATTTTTGTAGTGTTATATTGATTATTATTTATTATAGTTGTAATAGGATATTGATCGGTTATATCATTATATTTACTTGCTTGGTTATCTAGAAATGTATTATAAGTTATTGTTAAGAAATTCTGATTACTAAATATTGCTCCACCATTACTTTTAGCTATATTACTATTAAATAATGAATAAGTTACAACAAAATAACTAGTTGCATTATCTACATAAATTGCTCCACCATTTAATGCATTATTATTTGTAAATGTGGAATTATAAATCTGTATATCAGCATATATATCATATATTGCACCACCATTGTATTTTACATAACTAGCATTAAAATCAGTATTAGTAATGTATAATTTACCATCTAATTGACAAATACTTCCACCAAATGTAGCAGTATTACTTGTAAAATTACTATCAGTTATTGTTACTTCAGATTCTCTGCTATATACAGCTCCTGCAACATCATTCGTTGCTGTATTATTTATAAATTCACAATTATTAATGAATACTTTACTTAATTCAGCTCCTATTGCTCCACCCCAACGATAACTGTTACTTTTTATAAATTTAGTATTATATAGATAAGCTGTTGAATTATCCAAATAAATTGAACCAGCATAATTTGCTTTATTATAATTAAATTCAGAGTTATTCACATTTAAATAAGAATTTAAAACATAAATAGCTCCAGCATACATTTTAGCACTATTATTAATAAATTTTGAATTATTAATAGTTAAATTATTAAAACTTGAAATAAGCATACCATAATTAATTTCATTATTATTCATAAATGTAGTATTTTTTATATTTGTTTTACCCAAATTATAAAGAACATTACAGTCATTATACAATGTATTATTTATGAAATATGAATTTAAAAGATTTAATGATCCATAATTTTTAATTAAATATTTAATATAACTTGTACTATTACATAATAATATATGATCTAATGATAAACTACCTGAATTATATATTGCAGACTCATATACTTTTAAAGATAAATTATTCATTGAAACTTTTGTATTATTATAAATTTTAAATGCTTCATTATAGTAATACTTGTAAATTACAGTATTATTTGTGTTTTCTCCAACAAAATTAATATTTGACTTTATATTAATTGTACCATAGACTAAATATTTACCATTAGCTAGATAAACTGTAGTATCATTATTCAATAAATCTATTCTAGTTTGTGTTATTGATTTCCATGGATGAAGTTTAGATCCATCACCATTATCATCAATTACAGATGCATTGAAATATATAACATTAGAACTGATTTTTAAATTATTACTTGTATTATTGGTTGTGTTCTTAATTGTTTTTGTTGAATTATAAGTATTTACAGAATTTAATGTAAAATTGTTTGTACTGTTTCTTGTTGATATCTTATTTTTATTAGAAAGATATGTTTTTTTAGTTAGGTTTAATTTATTGTTTTTATTATTATTTGTAAAATTGTTTAAAGTCATTGATGTTTTTAGATTTTTATTTGTAATATTTAACTTTATTTTACTATTCTGTAAAGTATTTGTATTATAATTTGATTGAGTTAATGTATTCTGATTTTGAATTGATGAATTTGAAATATTTGTTGAATTATCTGCAGCATTTACATAAGTAATACTCATGAATATAAAAATTATTAATATTAAAAAAACCAACTTTTTTTTATCCATATTACATACCTCCTTTTTTTTAAATTTATACTCTAAATATAAGTAGATAAAACTTAATTAATAAAGATATTTAAAATAATTATAAATTTACTTTAATACCCAATAGTAATTTATTTATTAAGGAATTGAAGAATAATTTTTATAAAAAAAATAATAAAAGAAAATGTTATATATTATTAAAATATAATATACAATAAAATTGTTTAGTTATATAATTTTAAATTAAATCAAGTATTTCATAATAAAAATAAAAATATTATTAGAAGTATGAATGCTTTAATAACCATATAACGGATAAATATATTAGTATTGAAAAATAAAAGACATACTAATAAGAATAACAAAAAACTATTATAATGAATTTCAGAAGATAAATAAAGTTAATGAGTTTTGTCATAATAAATCTTAAAAAACCCATTTTTAAGTATTTTTGGCTACTTTCATAATAGACTCTTTCCTTTATCATTATTTTAAAACTCATTATAACTATCTTTTTATTAAATAATATCTTTTTTTAAATTATTATATAACATTAATAACAGTTTTATGGAGAATTAATATGAACCATATGAAAAAAGTAAAAATAACTGTTCTTGAAACAACACTTAACAAAAAATTAGCAGATGAATATGGAATAGATAATTTCACTACATGCCCTATGCTTAAAGAAGGACAAATTTTTTATGCTGATTATGCAAAACCAGAAGGCTTTTGTGATGAAGCTTGGAAAGCTATATATCAATATGTATTTGCATTAGCTCATGGAGCTGAGAAAGTTAATTTTTATTATGGAGACTGGATAAAAAAACCAGGTGTTGCAATTGTATGTTGTAATGATGGATTAAGACCAGTTATATTTAAATTAGAAGCTACAAAAGAAGAATCTTCACCCGAATAAAAAAAATAGTAATTATATAATCTTAATCAATAAATGTTAAACTACGGTTAATTTCTTCTTTTAATATTTCATTATTAATATTATCATAATATTGATTTAAAAGATATTTGGATTCAGGTATATTAAAACTAGATAAACAGGTTATACATTTCCATAAAATAACAGGATTATCTTTATATTTTACCATTACTTCTTTTATTTGAAAGAAATATTTATTGTTATTTTTATTACTATGAAAAATCATAAAACCAATACCATCAATAATTTCAGATATCTTAACTTTATCATCTGTATTAAGTACATTAACTAATATGGGTAATACCACAATATCCATATGAGATAATATACGAACAATAATATCTCGGGGAATAGGATAACCCTTTTTTTTAGATACTGTACTAGGTAACTTTTTATGTTGATTTTTACCAATGATACCTATATAATTTATCATTAATTTAGCTGTTTTGATATTTTGTTTTTCTAAAATTTTAGAAATTTCTAATTTAGTATACAATGCTTTTTCATTTTCTAATTTATTCAATAAAATCTTTGTAAAATTAATGTCATCATAATCAAAATAAGTATTTAATAACCTTATAGCAATACTACGTTCATACGCTATATCAGAATCTAGTAAAATAAGAAGTTTATCTTTATTATATTTATTATATTTATCTAAGTATTCCTCAAAAATATATCCTCTTTTGAGTAAATCTTCATTATTACTTTTCAATATCATTAAAAAAACATCCATTATTTAAAAAAATAGAATCTAAAAACTTTAAAAATTAATAAGTATTAGGAATGTATCCTAATATCTTCAATTAATTTTAAATTATTTATTTTTTCTGTGATGCTTTTAAAGCTTCATAACATTGTTGACATAAAATTCTTGGTAATGTTTGATCTAATTTTTCAGCTGGGAATGGATATCCACCTGTCCAAAGTTCTATTTCTTCACGAACAATGTGATCTTCACATAATCCCATACCACATACTATACATATTGCTATTGCATCTGTATCTTTACCTTCTTGAGCACACATATAACATTTCATTTTATTATTCCTCCTTTGATAGGCAATTTATTTAAACTATTATTTAAAGTTATTTTAAATATTTTGCAAAACAAGTATTTAAATTTTATTCAAATTTATAATATCAATTTATGAATAAATATTCATTAAACGTTAAAATTTTAATAAAACACAACCAATAGAGTTTAAAATTTTAATAGCAATATATTAATTATTTAAAATTTTTTTTATAATTTTTTTTAATAATTTTATTTAGATTTTTCTAAATAGTTAATTAGTTTTCTTATTTTTAAAAAGGATTTTTAATAGGTATTTGTGATGATTGATAAATGAAAATAATAATGTACGAATGAATAAAGTAATTTTTATAATTATTAAAATTTATATTAAAGATTTAAATATATATAAAATTATATGTAATAATGATATGAATTTAATAATTTTAAGGGGGTAACATTTAATGGTAAATAATACTGTAGCTGCAATAATATCATTTATTATTCCAGGACTTGGTCAAATTATTCAAGGTGAAAAAAAAGATGGTTCTATATTTTTAATAATATGGATAATATTAATGTCTATATTTTTGATTATACCTCGCCATACGACTTATTCAGGAATTATAGGAATAATAATATTAATTATAATGTGTTATGCAGCATATAATGCATATTCACCTTACGAACTTTAAATGCTTATTAATTTAGTTCATGAAATGTTATATCACTTTTTATTTTTTTAAAACTATATTTTTTATACATTACTATTTTTAATATTTAATTTTAGATACAAAAAAATAAAAAGAAAATTATTATAGTTTTTCTTGAACTGCTTTCATAATCATTTCTTCAAAGGTATTAAATTTGGTATTTTCTTGAATAAATTGTTGACCTTCTTCTCCAGCAAAATGTTCTTTAATATCTTCGTTATTATCAGAAGGAACGTTACTATTTTGAAGCATTTCTGTTAAATTTGAAAAATTAGTATTTCCATTTATAAACTGATCAGTTAATAATTCAGTTATAGGATTATCTCCACCTACCTGTTTTAATACTTCATCAACAGCTCCAGATCCTTTTACTAAATTTGTAATTTCATCAAACATATTTTATATACCTCTCCGTTTTTTTAATTTAATTTATTAATATTTCTCTATTTTAAAAAAGAATACATTTAATATACATTTTCATATATAAAAAGTTTTACTATATTTTATGACTTTTAATTTTCAAGATTCTTTTAAATTTAAATAATTTATTATTCTATTGTATTCAAAACTCTTTTTTAATATTAAATAGTTATTATTATTTCTTTTTTAACAAATTTTTGTTGTATTTCATAATGTAAAAACTTTTAAAGTTAATAAATTCCATTAAATAAAAATATTAATTAATACGACTTAATTATAATATAAACATTAAATTTATATTATTATTACAATCAACGTATTCTTTCATTACTATTTATAGTTATAACATAAATAATGAGAAAAAGAAAAAAATACCAATTAGAATTATTTTTAAAAAATATTTAATTTCACAATTAATTTTAGATAAAGAAAATAAATATGAATATTTTTAAATAATGTTAATAGAATAAGAATATTATGTTAAATAGCATAATATTAAATAGATTAAGGCCATTTTAATTTTAAGTAAATGATTCATATTCTTATTTCTGTTTTAAATTGGATTAATATTATTTAATATTTTAATATATATTTTATAATATTTAATAAAAAATAATATAATAAATGGCATTGTTTAGAATCTTGCTGATAAAGTGTTTGTGAGTTTTTTGATTATTTG
>CAYNSJ010000054.1:0-18830 GCA_964399835.1 uncultured Methanobacteriaceae archaeon
TAATTTTATAACTATTACATTATGCATTATATTAATCAATAATCATTAAATTACTAATAATTATCAATATATGTACCCAATAAATAATTTTTTTAATTTACACTATCAAATGATAATTTTTTATGACACTTTTAAAAATATTATTTGATAATCTTTTTTTTATTTAATAACTTATCCTCATTTTTATTAGAATCCATTAATATCTAGTTTAAACATAATAATAATATAAAATCAATTTAAAATATTGGAAGTGTATACTCATGAAAGCAGAAGAACGTATAACAAAAGATCTTAAGATTTTTGAAGAGAATATTGTTGAAGTTGATGAATTAGAACTTACTGAAAAAGAAAAACTGGTAAGTGATATGGCAAAACGATATTACTCTGATACAAAATACTACTTAAAAATAGATGATACATTAACATCATTTGCATGTATAGCATATGCACATGGATTACTTGATTCTATAAGAATAATGTATAATTTAATAGAAGATTCATAAGGGATAACTAATGAAAACATATAATACAGTAATTATAGGAGGCGGAGCTAGTGGTATACTAGCAGCTATATATCTTAATGATAAAAATAGTTTATTATTAGAAAAAAACAATACACTAGGTAAAAAAATCTTAATTACTGGTGGAGGAAGATGTAACCTTACAAACAATGCTAATTTCAAAGAATACATTAAAAAGTATTTTGGTACAGGTAATTATTATAGACCTGCTTTTAATACATTTTTTAAACAAGATATTATAAAATTACTTGAAGATAATGGATGTAAAACAAAAGAAGAAGATAATAAACGAATATTTCCAGAATCAGATAAATCAAAAACAGTAGTAGACACTTTAACAACCATTTTAAACTTAAAAGATACCAAATATAAATTAAATTGTAATGTAAATTCAGTTAGTAAGAATGATGAATACTTCTTAATAGAATATAATAATAACCAAAAAATAAAGTCTAAAAATATTATAATATCAACAGGTGGTTTATCTTATCCCAAAACAGGATCTACTGGGGATGGTCATAAAATTGCCACTACCCTAGGACATACAAAAACTAAATTTATGGCAGGTCTTTCTCCTATTGCTTTAAAAGAAAAATGGATTAGGCCACTACAAGGAACCACGATAGATGTTTCTATAGAAATAAAAAATAGTGATAAATCACTAATTAAAGACAAAGGATCAATAGTATTTACACAACAAGGAATTAGTGGATTTGTAGTATTAGATAACAGTATGACCATTGCTCAAAATTTAACTAAATATAATACACTTCAATTAAATATGGATTTAGCAGATCATTACAACTATGAAGAGCTTGATAAAAAACTGCAAAAAGACTTTGAAAAACAAACAAATATAGGATTAAAACGATATTTACATAAATATATGCCTAAAAGAATGACAACACACTTTTTAAATTATTTAAATATACCAGAAGATACTATACTTAATCAAGTGACAAGAAAACAAAGAATACATATACGAGATGCTCTTAAACGATTAGAATTTACTATAACAAATGTATTAGAAAAAGAATCCATGGTAACAAATAGTGGCATTAAACATTCTGAAATAGATCCAAACACATTAGAATCAAAAATCGTAAAAAATCTATATTTTACTGGAGAAATCATAGAGGGATGTGGAATTTGTGGAGGATTTAATTTACAAAAAGCATTTTCAACAGGAGTACTAGCTGCCCAAAGTATTAATCAAAAACGAGGATGAAAAAGTGATACATATTAGTTATGATAGACGTATATACCAAGAAGATATGATAAATAACATTGATACTTTTGATAATGTAGTAGAACTCGGATGTCACATAGGTACTTCAACACGTATAATATCTAGATTGGCTCAAGATGGAACTGTATATGCATTTGATAATAGTCCTGAATCTAAAAAGGCCATGAATAATTTAGGAAGAGAATATTCCAATATTGAATTTTATAAAGAAGATGTAAGAAAAGAAGAAGTTTTATATAATCTTGTTAAACATTGCGACAAAATTGATGTATTATGTATAGATCTTGGAGGTGGATACCATCCTGATACTGTATTTAAAGTATATTTCATCTGGTCATCAATATTAAAACCAAAAGTAACTTTAATACGTAACAGAGGACTAATAGATTTCATAGAAAGCTCTACTTCAAAAGAAAATATTAAATCAACAAAAGGATATTTAGAATCCTCAGCCAATAATATAATACCTCCCCATTTAAAAGAATTAAAATTATGGTCAGATAAATTATAATAGTGACAATTTAAAAAAATGATAATAATTGTATAAATAAATACATTATATTTATGCGTTAATGATCCTCATTCCACATTATTATACATTATATTTCTTAATATGATTTTTTGTTTAGTTTTTTACAAAAATTTATAAATTTAAAGATAATTAAAATATATTATATATCATTAATATCAGAACATTTGAAAAATAATATTAGATCAATAAATAAGAAATAATTATTAGTTGATAGCCTTCCAATTTTCAAAATGTATCCTTCTGAAAATTAATAATAAAAAGTATACAGGATTAAATAAGATGATAGGAAAAAAAATAAGAATTGAAAGAATCATAAATCGTAAAACAGGAAAATGTGTAATTGCCCCCGTAGATCATGGAATGTCAGCTGGACCTTTACCAGGACTAATAAATTTACCAAAAACAATAGATGCTATTGCAAGTGGTGGAGCTAATGCAGTATTAATGCATAAAGGAATGGTGAAAAATGGTCACAGAGGATACGGAAGTGATATTGGATTAATATTACATTTATCTGCAAGTACTGATTTAAGTAAAGATCCTTACAACAAAGTACAAGTTACAAGTGTAGAAAAAGCAATAAAACTTGGAGCAGATGCTGTATCTGTACATGTAAATATAGGATCTGAAAAAGAACCAGATATGCTAGAAACTACTGGAAGACTTGTTGAAGAATGTGACGATTGGGGCCTACCTCTATTAGCTATGATGTATCCAAGAGGAGAAAAAATTAAAAATGAACATGATCCAGAAGTAGTTAAATTAGCTGCTAGAGTTGGTGCAGAATTAGGTGCAGATATTGTTAAAACAAATTACACAGGAGATCCAGATACTTTCAAAGAAGTAGTAGAAGGATGTCCAGTACCAGTTATAATTGCTGGAGGACCAAAAATCGAAACTGAAAAACAATTATTTGAAATGGTTTATGATGCTATAAGTGTAGGTGGAGCTGGAGTTGCTATAGGAAGAAATGTATTCCAAGCAAAAAATCCTACTAAAACAACAAGAGCACTTGTAGAAATTGTACATAACAAAATGAGTCCTGAAGAAGCACTTGAAATAACTAAAAACTAAACCTTAATTAAAAAGAGTATATATAATATAAAAAAAAGGAGTATACACATAATGAAATTCGCATGGGTAAAAGCAAATGGAACCTGGAATGATCGTAAAGAAGCAATTATTGATGCTCTTGAATCAGGCATTCAAAATATAATGGACTTTGATAATGCAGACACTATTAAAAATTTAGGTAATATCAATGTAATATCTGATAAAGACAATGCAGATATATTACTTGTAGGCTATAATGGAATACCAACTATCAGTGACATAAAAAAAGGTCAAGATAAAGGAAAAAAAGTTGCAGCTTATATCGAAATAAACACAAAAGAAGATGAAGTTCTTGCTTCAAAACTTGGTAAAACTGCAGATTATATAATATTAAAAGGTAAAAATTGGAAAGTAATTCCTTTAGAAAATATTATAGCAAGTTTACAAAATGAAACTTCTAAAATCATAGTAGATGTACAAGATTATGAAGAAGCAAAATTGGCTCTTGAAACAATGGAACATGGAGCTGATGGAGTATTACTTTCATCAAATAATGGTGCAGAAATTAGAAAACTTGGAGATTTAATATCTAACGCTTCTAAAGAAAAGTATAGTCTTAAAAAAGCTACTATTACCAAAGTTCAAGGAGTTGGCATTGGTGATAGAGTATGTGTAGATACATGTTCCATGATGCAAATTGGAGAAGGTATGTTAGTTGGTTCATTCTCATCTGGATTATTCCTTGTTCATAGTGAAACATTAGAAAGTGAATATGTAGCTTCACGCCCATTTAGAGTAAATGCAGGTCCAGTCCATGCATATGTAATGACTCCTGGAAATAAAACAAGATATCTTTCTGAGATTGAAGCTGGAGATGAAATTCTTACAGTAAATACTAATGGTGAAGCAAAGACTACTGTTGTAGGTAGAGTAAAAATTGAAAAAAGACCATTAATACTTATTGAAGCAGAATATGAAGGACAAAAAATTAGAACATTACTTCAAAATGCAGAAACTATTAGACTTGTTAATGATAAAAAAGAACCTGTATCCGTATCTGATATTAAAGTTGGGGATAAAATACTTGCATTTTTTGATGATAAAGCAAGACATTTTGGAATGGCCATAGAAGAAAATATTATAGAAAAATAATAAATTAAAAATTAAACTCCATACAATTGAAAGATAATTTTATCTTTCTAATTTTTTTTAAATACTATTTTTAATAATCCAACTTATACATGAGGGAAAGTACATGCGAGCATTTTTAGCAATTGAAATTGAAAACTATCTTAAAGAAGATATAATAAAAACACAGAACATAATTGATAATACAAACTCAGCTAAGATTAAATATGTAGAAGAGAATAATCTACACTTAACATTAAAATTTTTTGGTGATATTAATCCTAGAAAAGAAAAACAAATCAACAAGATAATTGAAAAAACAATCAATGATTATTCAGAATATACACTTAAGTTTAATAAAGTAGGTGCATTTCCTAATATAAAACATCCTCGTGTAATATGGATCGGTGCAAATGATAAAAAGAATAATACTATCAATTTAATAAAACAGTTAGATGAACAATTTAGTAAAATAGGATTTAAAAAAGAAAGGGATTATGTACCTCACCTTACAATTGGACGTGTAAAAAATGTATATGATAATGATTTATTAACTCAAAAATTAACAGAACTTAAAAAACATTATACTGGTAAAATGAAAGTTAAAAGTATACAACTTAAATCAAGCCAACTTACACCTGACGGTCCAATATATTCTACTGAAAAAGAATACAAATTATAGGATGTAATATAATGAAAATTGTTGTTTGTATAACTGGAGCTAGTGGTGTAATTTATGGAATTCGATTATTAGAAGAATTAAATCGAAACAAGATTGAAACTCACTTAGTAATATCTGATAAAGCCAATGAGATTATTGAACATGAAACAACTTACACAATGCAAGATGTTTTAGAGATAAGTGATTATTATTATAATCCATCAGACTTAGGTGCAATTATAAATAGTGGTTCATTTCAATATGATGCAACAGTTGTAATTCCATGTAGTATGAAAACACTTGCAGCTATAAGTAATGGCTATGCTGATAATACCATAACACGTGCAGCTGATGTAACATTAAAAGAAAGACGAAAATTAATAATTGTTCCTCGTGAAACACCTTTACGAACTATACATCTTGAAAATATGACTAATATTAGTAAAGAAGGAGGTATAATATTACCGGCTATGCCTGGATTTTATCATAACCCTGAAACTGTTGAAGATCAGATAAATTTTATAGTAGGCAAAATATTAGATTTACTTAATATTAATCATAACTTATTTAATAAATGGAAACAATAGCATTAAATAATAAACACTTAAGACCAATATTTTTTTTAGGAGGATTATGTAAATGTTTTATGAAATTACACCAGATAATGAATTTATAAAAAATGAAAATGTACCTGGACCAACAAAAGAAGAAATAAGAGCATTAGTAATAAGTAAATGTAAATTAAGAGATGAAGATGTAGTAGTAGACGTTGGATGTGGAACTGGTGGATTAACACTAGAGTTTGCAAAACGTTCTAAGAAAGTTTATAGTATAGACATGAACCCTCATGCAATAAGAACTACAAGACAAAATCTTGAAAAACATGGCTTAGCTAATAAAGTTGAATTAATAGAATCAGAAGGATTAAAAGCTTTAAGTGATATTGAAGACTTTTCATTAATAATGATTGGAGGTAGTGGCGGAAATCTTCGTAATATAATAGAAGAAGGATATCTTAAATTACCAGTAACAGGTCGTATGGTAATAACATCAATAGTACTAGAAACTGCTACTGATAGTGTAGACACTTTAAAACAGCTAGGAGCAAAACCTGAAGTAATTACTGTAAACGTATCAAAAGGTAAATTACTTGATCGTGGAGTAATGATGAAAGCATTGAATCCTATAACTATTATAAGCGTTAAAAAAGAATAAAAATTATTACAAAATAACTTTTTTATAAATTTTTAAATTTTTATTTTTCAAAAAATAAAATAATCTTATTTTAAAACTATTTTTACTTTAAATATGAGTGTGATATTATTATAAATGAAATACTTAAAAAGATTAAACCATCAACAGAAGAACGAAAAAATATACTTAACTTTTCAGATAAATTAATGAAGATTATCATAGATTATGCACATACAAAAGGAATATATGATGTTAATTGTAATCTTGTTGGATCTGTTGCAAAAAAAACTTCATTAATAGGAAAAGCAGATATTGATATTTTTATGACATTCCCATTATCTTATTCTGATGATGATCTTAAAAAGTATGGTCTTGAATTCGGACAACATTGTATTGATGTCATGAACGGAAAATCCGAAAAAAGATATGCTTCACATCCATATATTACTGGATTAATAAATGGTTTTGAAGTTGATTTTGTTCCTTGTTATAATATTAAAGATGCATCAGAACTTAAATCAGCAGTAGATCGTACAATTTTACATACAAAATATGTAAAAAGTCATATGACAGATTTTGAGGCTGATCAAGTATTACTTCTTAAAAAATTTATGACATCCATCAATACATATGGTGCAAATTATAAAGTTAGTGGATTTTCAGGATATCTTTGTGAATTATTAATATTAAAATATGGATCATTCATAAATGTTATAACTTCTGCTGCAAATGAATGGTGTAAAAAATTTAGTATAGATTTAGAAAATTACAGTACCAGCTGTAACTACAAAGATCCATTAATTGTTATTGATCCTGTTGATAAAAATCGTAACGTTGCAGCTGCTTTATCCATACAAAAATATTCAGAGTTTATAATTGCTTCACGTAATTATTTAGATAATCCTTGTGATGATTATTTTATAGATCGTGACATTAAAACTACAAAAGAAGAAATGTTATCTGATTATAACAATAGAGACACAAAATGTTTTGTAATCTCATTCAACATACCTCATTTACCTAGTGATATAATATATCCTCAAGTCAATAAAACTATGAAATCTATTGTAAAAACATCTTTTCTTAAAGATTTTAGAGTGTTAAATAGCAGTTATTATATAAATCATTACAGAGCCCATATTATTTTAGAATATGAAGTAGCTAAATTACCTGAAATTAAAATTCATACAGGTCCTAGTATTATGGATAACAAAAATGGAAAATTTTTCTTAAACAAGTATCCTCATGCATTTATTGATAAAGATAAATGGATTGTTTATGCTCCTCGTAAATATAATACTGTTGAAAATATGATCCGGGACTTATTTAAAAAAGAGAATATGAGTATATTAAAACTTGGAAAAAATATTAAAGAAGAAATATTAAATGAATATAAAATAGACTCTATTGAATCTTTTATAAAATCAACAAATGATAATGAATTAAACGAATTATATCTCTATTTACATCCATGTTACAGATTAATCCGTTAATTATTTTCTATCATACACAAACTCAGGTACTGCGTCATCAAAAGGATCAAATGTTTCAATATTTTTAATTAATGTTGATTTCATACTTACTTTAGAATGTAATGTTGAAGGTAGTCTTAATATACGTTTTAAATCTATTGAAACTTTAGTATCAGTTATATTCATATTTATTCTTGCAACTGCATTTATTACTTTTTTATAACGTATGGGACCAATTTCAGCCCTAAATAACCCCCATTGATCATCTTCTAAATAGTGTCTATGAGTCAATGTATCTTTTAATAATTTATTATTTACATTTTCTAGTGTAGACTCTTTAGTTAAATGAAGAATTGTATATTTAGCCCAATTGGTAAATACTTTTGGATATCCAAATGGTATAACAAAATGTTGTAAATTATTAAATCCTAAACTATTAGATAAATCAGGAACATTTGCTCCTACAACATATTGTACTATTTGTCCTCTTAATTCACTTGATGCATTCATTATTGATTCATCTAATACTCTTATATGATACCCTCTTCCTGAGTATATCATATATACATTTTTTAATCCCAAATCACCAGTTAAAATATCATAAATCATTAATACTATTTCTTTTGCCTGATTTAAACATTGATCACATACTTCTCCTTCATTACAATCACAAGTTCTTATAGGTACATCTTTTGCATCTACATCAAATACCAATTCAGATTTTTGCCAACCTTTTCTTTGTTTAGGCTTATCATAAAATGCAACAGAACAATATGCTGCAAATGGTTGTTTTACTTTTATAAATCTTTTTAATCTTAATCTATCTTCAAATGTTTTATATCTATCATTTGGCCCTCTGCCATAATGATCAAACCCAAACTCTCGACTTGTAATATTGTCAATTATAAAATCAGGAACATTATTTACATCCCATTCCTCTTTATAAAATCTTTTACGTTCAGATACTGTTGCAGGTTTTAATTCTATTTCCATATTTAGTCAGCCTTCTTGGTATTTTGTTTGCTTTCTCGTTTCAATAATTTTCGTTTACGATTATAGTAAGTTAAAGGATTTCCAATTTTTTGACAATCTTTATTAGGTATACATAAAGAAGGCATTTGTAATTTTATTTTTTCACAACTCATAGGCGTATACCAACCTGTTTCTCCTTCATGTTCTAAACTTAATTCTTGATTCATTCCAAATCCTAATTTAGAATTTATATTTATTTTTTCTTGTGGTTGATCTTTAAATAATGGCGGTCTACATGCAGCTGCAGCATCATATATCATTGGTATTACCTCATTATGTGTTATATCTAATGATGGATCTACTTCAGATATTTTAATCACTCTATTTTCCGCAAATACTCCTGGATATAACCGAGAATAAGATACAAATGGTGTTAAAAATAATACTATTGCATCATTTCGTCCTCCACTTTTTATTCCATCTAAACATTTTTGTATACATGGAGGGAATGCTTCAATTTGATAATTAACTGGTTTATTATCATCAAAAGAGTTAGCACCTGAAAATTTACCAGAATATGTTCTTTTTTGTGCTTCTTGTTGTATATTTTTAATTTCATCAGCTATTTTTAGAAGAATCGGATTTGGTTCTACTATTCTCTCAGTCATTTTAGCTACAGTTTCAATGTATCTATGAGTATGTAAAACTACTAAATTTTTTAATAACTTTGATTTTTGCTCATTTCCAATTAATACTCTATATAATGTTTCAGGACTTCTATTTTTTATTAAATCAGCATATTCCATTATAAAATCTTCATATTCCAATACAACTTGTCCATTAGATAACAATAAATCTTTAAGTTCTATATCCTTATATTTTAATATATCTTGCAAATCTGTCCATTGTATATTATTAGTGTTTACTAACTGAGTTAATGTTCTTCTTAAAAATTCAGATTGAAAATCATGTGGTTCGACTTTTATTCGTTCTAATCTTTGATTTATTATTTCTTGTTCAGAATCTACCACTAATTTTGTTTCATGTGAATTTGGTCCATATTTTATTGCTGTTGCTTGACATAATATAAAAAATGCTGTTACGTCATACTCAGTTATGTCTGGATTAAACAAATATTCATATCTATTTTCATTAAAATTTTTTGTTTTACGTAACATATACCATTCAAATCTACGTATTGCTAAATCTTGATATGTTTTTGGTATTAACTTATCATCACCAGTATATTGACCGTGAGTGTGATTAACTAAGTATATTAAATCATCATTTTCTTTATTAATATTTTCAAGTTGTCCACGTTTTTTAACTATTTCTTTTGCTTCTTGACTAAATGGATTTATGAAAGATGCGTTTATCATAATAAGTATATCTATAACAATCATGAATAAATAATTTTTTTGAATAAATATAAATATTATGAAAAATATGTTATATAAGTAATTAAATAGTTGATTTAACATATATTATAAATAGAATAATATCTTCTATTTCTACATGAGTATATACTATTAGTTGTATTAACCCTAAAATAGGAGGTATAACTGATTCTTATTAAATTTTTTTATAGTTACCCATTGTAGATTAATTAAAAGATTATACAAATTATTATAGATAAGAAAAAGGATTACATTAATAAATTGATCATTTTGTATTTAGGAGAATAAAAAATTATGAGTAAATTATTTATTTCATGTGCATTACCTTATGCAAATGGTCCATGTCATTTAGGACATTTACGTTCTACTTATATCCCTGCTGATATTTATGGACGTTATAACCGAATGAATGGTGTTGACACCATTATGGTATGTGCTACAGATGAACACGGAACACCAATTGCGGTAAGAGCAGAACAAGAAGGCAAAAATCCTAAAGAAATTACTGATGAATATCATGAATTAATAAAACATGATTTAGAGTTATGTAATATTTCATTAGATAGTTTCAGAAGAACTACAGATGAATTACATTATGAAATTTCACAGAATTTTTTTAAAGAATTATATGAAAAAGGATACATTTATAAAAAAGAGATAGAACAATTATATTGTGATAATTGTAAAAGAAGTCTACCAGATAGATACGTTGAAGGTACTTGTCCTTATTGTAAAAGTGAAGGTGCAAGAGGAGATCAATGTGAAGTATGTGGACGTCATTTAAATCCAACTCAACTTGAAGAACCTCGTTGTTTAATATGTGATGAAACACCACATGTTAAAAAATCATCACAATACTTCTTTAAATTACATGAATTTGAAGATAGAATTGGAGATTGGATCAATAACAATGAAAACCTTCCTAAAAATGTTAAAAATTTTGCATCAGAATGGGTTTCAGAAGGTCTTAAAGATTGGATTATGACTCGTGATATGAACTGGGGTATTCCAGTACCTTTAGATGATGCAGACGGTCAAGTATTATATGTTTGGGCTGAAGCTTTCTTAGGTTATATATCTTCTGCAGCTACATGGGCTCATGAACATGATCTTAAATGGGAAGATTATTGGAATGATAAAGCAGTACATTTCATAGGAAAAGATATCATATATCACCATACAATATTTTGGCCTAGTATGCTAATGGGTCATGATTGTAAATTACCGTACAGTGTTATTGGTGGAGGATATTTATCTTTAGAAGGACGTAAAATGTCTACAAGTAAAGGATGGGTTATATGGGTTAAAGACTTCCTTGAACAGTTTGATAGTGACCTTTTAAGATATTATATGGTCATAAATGCTCCATTAGATAGAGACACTGATTTCTCTTGGGATGATTTCCAACGTAGAGTTAATGATGAATTAGCAGATATTTTAGGTAACTTTTTACATCGTACTTTTTCATTTACAAATAGATATTTTGAAGGTAAAATACCTCAACCAGGTAAATACGATGATACTGATCAAGAATTTGAAGATATGATAAAAGAACTACCCGATGTAGTAGCTAATAATTTAGAAAACTTTGATTTCCGTTCTGGACTAACTGAAATCATGAAAGTAAATAAACATGCAAATAAGTATTTCAACGATAAAAAACCATGGAAAGCTGTTAAAGAAGATCCAGAAAGTGCACAAACATGTTTATATCTTTCAAATCAATTAGCACATACATTATCAATCATATTAACACCATTTTTACCAGAAAGTACACAAAAAATACGTAAAGTTATGAACATAGAAACTGAAGAAGTTGATGGATTTAATAAATTTGAAACTCGTATACCTAAAGTTCAATGGAATGAATCAAAAGAATTCTTAAATCCAGGTTATGAAATAAATAAAGCAAAACCACTATTTAAGAAAATAGAAGATAAGGTAATAACTGAACAAAAAGACAAATTATATGAAAAACTCGAAAATGAAAACAAGGAAGATGAAAAAATGAGTGATTTAATAAGTATAGATGAATTTGGAAAAGTAAAATTAGTTGTAGGACAAATAAAAGAAGCTGAAAAAATTGAAGGAGCAGATAAATTACTCAAATTACAAGTAGATCTTGGAGAAGAAAACTTAAGACAAGTAGTAGCTGGTCTTGCTCAAAAATATTCACCTGAAGAAATTATTGATAAAAAAGTAATTGTAGTTTCAAATCTTGAACCTGCTAAATTATTTGGAGTAAAATCAAATGGTATGATCCTTGCTACTGATAGTATGGAACTATTAACAACAGATGGAAATGTAGGTGAGTATATAAAATGAGCGAATTCTTAGTGACACAGAGCGAGAAGTTTCTTAAAGAAATACAGAGAAAACCTGTGATTGCAGAGAGTATTGAAGATTTTGATAGTTTTATTGAAATATATTACTATCTAAAAGATAATCTTATTAAACTACAAAATATGCGTAATGAGATGGAAATCAGAGGTTTCACTTCCCCTTATCGTGCTTTAAAACGTTATGGTAAACCAAAGATGAATAATAATGAGGTTGTAGCTGATGATGTATATGACCAATCAAGACATGCACAATACTTTCGTATGAAAGCATCATCTAAAAAGAATCTTCTCGATCAGGTAAAATCTGCTATTGCTTCACACAAAATTGCAATAGGTCACTTAGAAGAATACAGTACAATCACATGTGAAAAATGTGGACAAACTCATACTAAAAATACATTAGATAATATAATTGTTTACAATGAAGACTATGAAGTTTCAGACTACGAATGTCCCTGTGGTTCTAAAGATTTAATATTTACATCAAATACCAAAGGAATTTGTAGACCTGAACTAATTAAATATTTACCATTAGGTGGTGAATATTTATTAAAAAGATCACAACTTACTAACTTTAGTCTAGAAGCTTATCGTAAAATTATAAATACAATTAAGCAAGAAAAAAGAGGTAGAGTAAAAAGTGTTACTGTTATTGCAAAAATAAAAGACAAAAAAACAGGCAAATGGCTTCGTAGAAAAGTAAATATTGATTATGCTGATGAAAATAGTTATGAATTAGAAGTCCGTAAACGATATGGATCTGATGCACGTATTGAATTATTACAATTCCATCATAAAAAACCATCACTAATTAATGATAAATATGTTCAAAATGCTCTTGCTATAGCTTATTTACACTACGCTGAAAACATTGTAAATAAAAATATTAATGATATTATACCTGAACATATACATAACATGACAAAAATTGATACATATCAAAAAATAATACAAGAAGCTAGACGTGATGCAAGTAGATTAGCAAGAGGTGCTGAAGAACGTGAAGATTTAGAAGATGAACTTACCCATATTAAGTTAAAACAAGAAAATCTTTTAAAGGATGGACATTTAGACAGAGAACTAAAAGAAGACTTGAAAAAACAAGAAGAAATACAAAGACATTTTTACATAGAAACACCTCAAACATTAATATTATGGGACATATTTAAATATTATTTAACAACATCTGAGAATAAAAGAAATAATTATTCAGGACCATTCCCTAATTTAAGACCATCATTAGATTCTAATCAAATAAAAGTATTCCAAAACACATTTCCAAAAGATGTAATCAATTTATTACAAGAAAATGGTGAAAACATAGATTGTTTATCAAATATGAAAGATACCATACAGTATAAATTAGAATTAGAAACTAAAAGAAAAAATCTTCACTTGAAATCAAATCATGCATTATGTGGAGCTGTAGCCCTTAACAATAAATCAGATATATCATTAGAAAAAGCATCCAACTTATTATATGTAGATCCTGAAGAAGCAGCAAAAGAAAAAGCAAAACTACGTAAAATAGAAAAACCATCTACTAAAAAAGCTAAAAAATTCCTTGAAATTATAAACAAATAACTTAAACAAGAAATGTTTATAAAACAATACAACAAAAACAATAATAATAATGCATAGAATATAAATATTTAATAATAATATTAATATTTGAATAAAAATTTAATAAATAAAAAATAAAAGAGGAACTGTTTATGAGTTCTAAAATACACGTAAATAAACCATTATCATCAAGATTAATCATCGAATTATTAGATGAAAACCCCGATCTTGAAGAAATAGAATGTCCTCAAAGTTTATATGAAAGAACATCCGAAACTTATTTGGATGCATTAAACGAGCTTGGTGTTCTCATAACATCTATTGAAGATCGTGGCAGACCTAAAAAATATGATGAAACAATTAGGGGTAAAGTAAATGAAATGATAGAGGATGGATTAAATCCTAAATCTATTGCAAATAGGTTACATATCGATCGAAAAACGGTATATTATCTTAAAGAGAAAAAACTTAAACAAGGTCCCAAATCTAAATATTCTGATGAAACAAAAAAAGAAATTGTCAAATTAAAAGAAAGAGGAACTTCTGTTAAAGCAATATCCGAAACATTAAGCATACCTATAAGAACAGTATATTATATAATTCAAAAGAATAAGGAGTGTAAAACTCCTTGAACTCTTACCCTTTACTTCTTTTAATTTCAGGAATATGTGGAATAATTGCATTCCTAGTTACATTTATTTCAATGCCCCCACTTATCAAAAAACTTGAAAATGCTGAAATTGTTGGAAAAGATATACACAAATGGTCTAAACCACAGATAGCCGAAATGGGTGGTATAGGAATTCTTTTTGGATTTTCTATAGCAATAATGGTAGGTGTATATCTATGTCCTGAATGGAAATCACAACTTACCATAACATTACTAGTAATATTATTAGTAGGTATTGTTGGTATGGTTGATGATTTAGTGATGTTATCATCAAAAGAAAAACTAATTCTTTTATGGATAGCCGGTCTTCCAATAATGTGGGTTACTCCACCTAATGTAGGATGGTTATACATGTTATCAATACCAATAGCTGTATCAATAGCATCAAATTTAACAAATATGCTAGCTGGACTTAATGGTATTGAAACAGGACTTGGTACAATTGCAATGACTGCACTTACAATTTCATGTATTATAATGAATAAATATGATGCAGCTATTATATCATTTTCAATGCTTGGAGCATTACTTGCATTTTTATTTTATAATAAATATCCAGCTAATGTATTTCCTGGTGATGTAGGAACTTTAATAATAGGTGCTTGTATTGCAATAATTGCATTTATTGCTCGTGTAAAATTAATTGCATTTATAGTATTAATACCAAATATTGTTGATGGATTACTTAAATTTTATAGTGCTGGTGTTATGGAACGTCAAAACTTTAAACCTACTGAAGTTAAAGAAAATGGAATATTAGTAGCACCTCCAGGTGGATTTAATTCTCTTATAAGATCAATATTAAAAAAACCTATGCATGAACACCAAGTTGTCATTATTATATGGATCATTGGTATAATATTTGCAATCATTGGTATTATAGTAGCTTATTTTGCTCGTGGTACCGTTATATAAATATTTTTTTTAAATATTTTTTTATTTACTTATTTTTTATAACCAAATTACATTATCTGTTTTTATTTTATAATTATTTGATAAAGCTGGATCATAAAAGAGATTTGTTTTATTCTTATTAAATGCTTCTGTTACCGATTTTCTTGAGTAATAATTTATTCTATCTCCTATCATTTCTTTTTCTTTTGATGTTAATGTTGACTTTGAGGTAGCTGTTATAACTAATGTAATCGTTTCATTTTTTTCATATTCATTTATTTTTATTATTTTTACATCAACAGGACTTAATAATCTAGGATACTCCTCTTCATATTTATTAAATGCATAAGTATCATAATTATCTTCAGAGTCTGTGTTATTTGCATACATTGCATAATTATTTTTATCAGCACCTTCTTGTGCACCATTTTGTGCAGAAGTTAGAATTATATTTTTTTCTGATTGATATATTGTTACTGATGTTATTGAAATTATTATGATTAATATTACCATTATCAATAGTAAGTATTCTACTGTTAATTGTCCTTTATTATTCATGATTATTTTAAGTTACTTATTATTTAAATTTAGATTATTTCTTTTATTCTTCTTCTATTTCTATTGTTTCATTTTTATTCGTAAACTGATATGTATTATCAGGTGTTAAAACTATTTTTTCTATATTTTTATCATTAAATATTTTTTTTGGTATAAATTGATGATATGTAACTTGATTATGAGAATTAACAAATACACCTTTATTATTTATTTCTACAATATATTGTTGATTACCTATTTCAGAAGGTGTTGTATATCGTTTAGAATATCCATTTCCATTTATATAAACTGTATTAACTATTTGTGCTACATTTGATGCTATATCCCTAGCTTGCATTCTTATTTGTGTATTTTTCCCAGTACCAAATTCTTCTATAGGTAAACTAATCATAGTTGAACATATTATCAATATTACAAATAATATCATGACAATTTCTATATTAAAAGTTCCTTCTTGATTCATATGTTTATATATATTCCAAATATAATATAAACTTTACAGTAAAAAAAGTTATATAGTATAAGAATATATAGAATTATTATAAAAACATTATGAATTGTATAATCTGAGGTGTGAATTTAAAATTATGAAACAAAATAAAAATGAATATCAAGAAATATTAATAGAATTTAATAATACAAAAGATGCAAAAGAATTAGATTGTATGATAACTGAATTTGAAAAAGATCTAAATAATTTGAATCAACATTATTATTTAAAAGAATCAGAAAATCCATATATCTATTTTTTAGAATATAATAACCCAACACAACTTATACAACAAATAGAATTTCAACCATCATACAATGACATATCTACAATAATACCTGTAAAATGTGTTTATAGCAATATTAATCATATAACAACAACAATACTAGAAAAAATGAGATATAAAATAATACCCTCTGAGACATTTAATGTTAAATGCTTCTTAGATAGTTACAGTATAGAATACACAGAAGAACAATTGAAACATGAAATCATCAATAGAATAAATAAAAGCGTAGGATTAGAATCCAGTCCAAGTGAACCCAATTGGAATATAGAAATTCATATAATAGGATCTACTACTGGAATAAACATAAAACGAACAAATAAAAAAAGTAAATTATATTATTATACAGAAAATACTTAAAAAAAATAAATTATTTAGTAGGAAATCCCTACTAAATTCACCTTTATAAATTATAACTAAATAAGTTAATACTTAATTCTATATTAATTCTCGTTGAGATAAAATTAATTCAAGATTATCTTTCAAAGCTAAAATTTGATCACGACTTGATAAATTATGATCAATTGCAAGTATACGTAAAATATCAGGATCATCAAGACCATTAAATCCCATATCTGTAACATAAGCAGTTAATTTATTACGTAAATTTTCATCTTCAATCTCTTCAGGACTTAATCCAAGATATCTTGGAAGTTTACTAGATGAAGGGAACTTAGAAACTCCTCTTGCTTTGATTCTTTTTTCTTGCCTTTCTTCAAAAATTTCATTATAATTTCCTTTAAGAGTAGGATCTGTAAATGGAATACCTACATCACCTAAAGCGATCATCTTTTCATCACCAAAAGATAAAGGTACATCGATCATTGATTCAGATAAACTAGCAATAGTACCACCACTTCTATGGAATTTTGGACCTTCTCCGATACATAATCCAACTTCAACAAATGCACTACGTACTGGTGATGCAGCAGTATAAGTTAATATAACTGCAGTCGGTGAAAGATATTTTTTTATTTCCGCAAAAAAATCAACAGTATATAATTCAGGACTTCTAGCTGGACTAAATGGATCTAAAAACACAGCATCATACATTTTATTCCTATCTTGAGATATAAAATCTCTAGCATCAGATATATGTATATTAATTGATACTTTAGAGGGCATATTGCTCAATATTTTATTGTATTTTAAATAACCATTATCAATTAAATATTGTTCAATAACTTTTTTTATTACTCCATGTGATTCAATTAAATCAGGAATAAATAAAGCAGTTGCTAATGTTTCAATAGAAGATTCAACCATGTCAATTTCAATATTTACATCCGAATCTTTTAATTCCTCAAGTAAAACTGCTGCATTATACCCTATTCCACTACACATATCTAATACTCTTACAGTATCAACTGTTTTAGCTTTTTCTTGTAACTTTGATGGTTTAACAAATTTTTCGTAAGATTCTGTTTTAGCACCAAATTTACTATGTAATGTCTCTGTATCATTATTACGTTTATCTGAATTTAATGTATAGGAACCATCATCAGTTTTTACTAAAAATCCCGCTATTTCTTCTTTATACAAATCTCTAGCATCTTTGTGACCATTACTTTCTAATTCAAATACTTGTCTTATTATCTCTTTATTTTGTTCTTTTATCTCTAGTCGTGGATTCTCTTCATTATCTTCCATATGGTCCACCTTTTTAAAAAAAATTATATAGAATTTTAGTTTATAACTTAATATTTATTCTTCAATACTTAAGATAGTTTGGATTATAACAATTATTTATTAGTTCTTATTTTATAATATTAATTAAAAAATAAAGTTAATCTTAATTAAATTTTATCTTTAAAATAAAACCTACATAAATTTTAAAAAATATAATAT
>CAYNSJ010000055.1:0-18090 GCA_964399835.1 uncultured Methanobacteriaceae archaeon
TAATTGAAGGAAATTTCACAAAAGAATGGAAAGAAACATTTTTAAAAAAAGTTACATAAGTAACTATAATAAAAAAAAGCTAAAATAGTATAATGTAATATATATCTAGTTTATGTGAATTTATTTATCATATGATCTATTCATAAGATAATAGTAAGAGTCTAAGAAAAATATAAGTAATTAGCATAAAATCATTATATTTAGTTATATTATTAATTATTTTAATAGTAAAACAAATCTCTAAAATAAATTGAATATATAAAATATTTCATAACAGATAATAATTATAAAAAAATAAGCAGTAAAAATGAAATTAGTATAAAAAAAAGAGAATTGCATTTAATAGAAGATTAAACTTCTATTATTGAATTCCAAGTATTTAAATTTTTAATTCGAAATCAGAAGGATCTAATTCAAATTCTTCATCAGAAGATAAAACTCCTCTGTTTCTTAATAATTGTCTAGCTAATAACCAGTATACTAAAGCTATTGCTTTTCTACCTTTGTTGTTTACAGGTATTGCAATATCAACGTTACTTAATAGATTTTCTGTATCACATAATGCTACTACAGGAATTCCGTTTTGTCTTGCTTCAATTATTGCTTGTGAATCTGATCTTGGGTCAGTTACAACTAGTACTTTTGGTTCGATGAATTTTGAATATTCAGGGTTTGTTAATGTACCTGGTATAAATCTTCCAGGTATTGTTTTGATTCCTGTTAATTGACCGAATTTTTCTACAGGTGCTTGACCATATTGTCTTGTAGATACTACTAAAATATCATCAGGTTCATATTTTGATAAGAATTTTGCTGCTACAATTATTTTATCATTACTTTTTCTTACATCTAATACATGAAGACCATCTGATCTTACTCTGTATATGTAATTTTCCATATCTTTTGTTTTTTGTTGGGTACCTATGTGTAATCCAGCTGCTAGGTACTTGTCTAAAGGTATTAATAATTCTGACATTTTTACTTCCTCTTTATTTTTTATAAATTTAAATGTATCTAGATAAGAGTTTCTAATATTTAATTGTTATAGCATCATATGGACATATATCCATACATACTTCACATCTACTACAATGTAATAAATCATTTAGGATTATCTTTTTGTCTTTGTATGCAAACACTTCCATTGGACATATATCCATACATTCAGAACAATTATAGCCTATACATTTTTCATAATCTATTGCAATAGTAAACATTAGTATTATAACTCCAAGTTTATTTCATCTAGTCCCTTGTTAAATCAGCCATTGAAGGGTTGGATAATTCTTCTTCTATTCTTACTAACTCATTGAGTTTTGCAATTCTTTCCCCACCAACTGCTCCTGTTTTGATAATTGGTGCTGAGAATGCTACTGCTAAGTGAGCTATTGTTTCATCAGGTGTTTCACCAGATCTGTGTGATATAACAGGTATGTATTGATTAGCTTTTGCTAATTCAATAGTGTTGAATGTATCTGTTAATGTTCCTATCTGATTTGGTTTAACGATTAGTGAATTTGCTGCATTTTGCTCTATACCTTTTGATAAGTATTCAGTATTTGTTACAAATATATCGTCACCACAAATTAAACATTCTTTTCCTTTTCTTGCTGTTATTTCTGAAAATGAATCGAAGTCTCCTTCTTCCATAGGGTCTTCTACATAGAAAAATTTATATGTATCTATTAGTTCTTCAATGTAATCGATTTGTTCACCGATATCTCTTGAGGTACCTTCACGTGCATATATGTATTTTTCTTCTTTTGCATCCCAAAATTCACTTGCTGCTACATCGAGTCCTGGTCTTACAAGTACTCCTGTTTCGTCACTGATTTCTCTACATGCTGATGTTTGGATTTCTAATGCTTGTTCATTAGTAAGGTTTGGAGCCCATCCACCTTCATCTCCTTTACCACCTGTAAAAGTTTGATCTTTAGCTTGGATTTTTTCTTTGATTCTTCTGTGAACATTTACGTTTGTTGTAATAGCTTCTGTTATGTTTTTAGCACCTACAGGTATTACTAAGAATTCTTGAATATCAGGTGCATTACTACCTGCATGAGCTCCTCCATTTATCATATTTCCTAGTGGGTATGGTATTGTTGTTGGCATTATTCCACCAAGGAATTTGTATAATGGAAGGTTGTAACTTGAAGCTGCTGCTTTTGCTGTAGCCATTGATACTGCTACAGCTGTGTTACCACCAATGACTGATAAGTTTTTTGTACCATCAATTTCTTTTAATACTGTATCTATTTCTCTTAAATCTTCTGCTTCCATTCCGATAATTTCAGAGGATATCATATCTTCAATTTCATTTACAACATGATCCACCCCACCTTCAGGGAATGAAGTTACTTCGTTAACGCCTGTACTTGCACCACTTGGTGCTGCAGCTCGGCCAAATCCATTCCATGTTAAAACATCAGCTTCAACAGTTGGATTCCCTCTACTATCTATAATTTTTCTTAATCGTACATCTTCAATTACACTATCCATAAAAAACACCTCTTCTTATAAATATAGAAATAGTTGTTTGTTTAAAGGGCTAATTTTTTATTTCCTTTAAGTGTATAAATAAGAATGTTTAATTCCAATACCCAGTGATAGAGAATGAAATTCATAATAAATTAATATTATAAATCTTTCCATTGCTCCTTATTTGCTAGTGCATCTAATGGAAGTACACCTTCATCATATTCATTGATTGCTATTCTAATTGGATCTTGATCTGGTGTAAAATCTACCATTGGTTCAGCACCCATAGCTATTTGAAGAGCTCTTGATCCTATCAATCTTGATTTTTCAAATCTTGTATAATTTCTTGATTCCATATTTTAATGCTCCTTACTGGTATTAATATCCTATATTTTATTTACACTATAAATAACCTTTTTATTAAGTAAGGATAAAAAGGGTGGAGTATAATATTTAAATGGAGTATACTACTCCTAATTTTTTAGCTCCTTATTTATTAGTACATATTTCTTTTATTAGTTATCCATTACCATACATCTACATGTGATAAGAACATTCTTCTGCAACAATATTTTTTGATTCCAAGATCATCAAGAACATCTTTAGGATCTTCCCCTTTTTCAGTTCTTTCCTGAAATTCATCAAAACTAGCAGATATGACTTTTCCACATGTAAAACATCTTACTAGTAACATAGAAGATTACCTGTTTACCTGTAACTTTTCTGTTTTTTAGCTCTTGCACCAGGTCCACCGAATTTCTTAGGTTCGGAACGACGTGGATCTCCTACTAACATTGTTCTGTCATATTGTACATATCTCTCTTTGAGATTCATATCTTGGGAGTATTGTACTAATCCTTTTGCTATAACCATACGAGCAGCTTCTGCTTGACCCATTACTCCTCCACCAACTACTCTTACGTTGATGTCTACAGAGTTAACTAAGTCTCCAGCTAATTCTAATGGTTCTTTAATTTTTAATCTTGCTAATTCTGGACTGTATAATTCAACAGGTTTTCTGTTTACTCTAACTTTACCAGTTCCTTCTTTAACAGTACCTCTAGCAATAGCGGTTTTTCTTTTTCCACTTGTGTGTATAACTTTACTCATACTTTACACGACCTTTCCTTTTTATATTAATGTTATTTAAAATCCTTTAACTATAATAATCTCAAAATTACTTAGAATTTAGCTCCGAGTAATTTAGATACTGTACCTAATTCCACACTTTTTGTAATGTTAACAGGTTGTGCTTGTTTAATTTCTGTGTATTCTTGACCTTCAAATTCTGTAGGTACTCCAACACATACTTTTAAATTTTTAAAAGCAGTTCTTCCTTTAGGTTGTTTATATGGAATCATTCCTCTAACAGTTCTTCTGAAAATATCATCTGGTCTACGTGGATATTTTGGACCTAAATCTCTAGGATTTGATATACTTGCTCTATCTACTCGTTGTTTGTATTTAGCATAGATCCAATCTCGATTTCCAGATATTATAATTTTTTCAGCGTTTATTATAGTGATTTCATCTCCGTCTAAGAGTTTTTTACTGACTGTACTTGCAAGTCTTCCTAGTACGAGTCCTTCTCCATCTATAATCATCATTCATACACCCACTATCTATTTTAATATTTTAACCATGGATCCTTTTGGATTTTCTTCCATAAGCTCATTAATTTTTAGGCATTTTCCGCCAGCATCTGTAATTTTTCTTTCTGCTTCTGCTGAAAATTTAAATGCAGCTACATTCACATTGTGTGCTATTTGCCCTTCACCTAAAACTTTCCCAGGTACAAGTACTGTTTCATCATTGTCAGAATATTTGTCTATATGGTATACATTAACTTCTTTAACTTTTCTATTAGCCCTTTCTAGTTCACTAGCAACAGCTTTCCATATAGGAGCATTTTCTGCAGATGATTGTTTTTTGAGGGATTTGATTAAGTTTATAGTGTTTGGGTTTGTTTTTGTAAGTTTCATAATATATTATTCCTCCTCATTCATCGCAAAATTCTATAATCTTATCTGCTTTTTCTGATAGTATATCACATGCTATTGTTAGAACTTCTAATGGCTCTAGTGATCCATCTGTTTCGATCTTAAATATGTATTTTTGATCAACATGTCCTATTGTTATTGCGTTATCTTCACATTTTCTTTGACATGTTTTACATGTTGAACATTCTTCAACGTTGTTTATAGTTAATTTATCATCAACTATTTCTAATACGTTTCTTGGACAAAATTCAGCACATAAACCACAGTTATGACAGATTTCTCTATCAATTGTTATTTCAGGATAATATTTATATCCACATGTAGTTACGACTTGCCATTTTGCATGTTCAGATCCTAGTCCTAGTTCTGCTATAGCTTCTAGTTCCACTTCTTCATCTTCTCGAAGTCTTACTATTGGAATTGTATCATATACTGGTTTTATAGCTGGGTCGTCTGTTTTAAGATCTTTTGAATATACTATTTTTGGACCTTTTTCCTTTAATAGGAATGAGACACTACAATTTGAACAATGAGAGTCGCAATCACATTCTGATGGCATGACATAAGAGTCTAGATCAGTTTTTATTGGAATCATTCCAAGTCTGTGTGCTAATACCTCATCGAACATTTTAGCATCATTCTTATAAATTTCTACATCTTCAATTGCAAGTGTAGGAATATCTGCTATGCATGTTCTTCTAATTGCATTTACAAATGTTACATCTACATCTTCAATTATAAATACAATCCTTTCATCATCCTTTTCTCTTAGTTCTATATTCATTTTAATGACCCTTTACTTTAATAAAGATTAGACCCTTCTACCTCTTTTACCTCCAGGTCTTCCTGTACCATCGTGAGGTATTGGAGTTACATCTTCAATTTTTCCTATTTTAATACCAGCTCTTGCTAGTGCTCTTATAGTTGCTTGAGCACCAGGTCCAGGTGTTCTAGGACCGTTTCCTCCAGAAGCTCGTACTTTAATATGAAGTCCAGCTATTCCTTTCTCTTTAACATCATCTGCTACTCTTGTAGCGGCTTCCATAGCTGCAAATGGTGATGATTCCTGTCTGTCAGATCTTACAACTTTTCCACCAGACCATTGAGTTATAGTTTCAGCACCAGTAATGTCAGTTACTGTTATGATAGTATTGTTGAAAGATGAGTAAACATGAGCTACACCCCATTTATCTTTTTCTGCCATTATTATCACCTATAAATCTATATGTATTTTAATTTTTTTCTATTAGTAATTCTAAACATAAGATTTAACAATCTGTTTAGTCATCACTTGCTTCTTCAGCGTTTTCTTCTTCGGTTTTAATTTCTCTTGCAATTGGTGAACCTGGATAGAAGCCTATGTTATCTTCATCTGCTTTTACTACTAAATGTCCTGGAGCATCAATTTTTCTACCGTTTAAGGTAATGTGTCCATGTACTACAAAGAGTCTTGCTTCTTTAACAGTGTTACTTAAACCTTTTTTATGTACTAAACTTTGTAATCTTCTTCTTAATACATCTTCAACATTGATATCAAGCACTTCTTCTAATTTTGCATTAGGTGATAAGATACCAAGTCTTACAAGGTGATCTAATAACTGTTCTCCATCTTTTTTAGATTGCTCAGAATCCATACCTAAAAGTACTCTAGCATCTCTTCGGTATCTTTCAACTTTAGATTCTGCTTTCCATACTTCTTTTTTGTTTTTTAAACCGTATTTATTAATTAAACGGTTGTCTTCTTTTATACGATCTGCATTCCATGGATGTGATGGAGTGTTATATTGTTTTCGTGGTTTTTTTGGATGTCCCATAATCAAATCTCCTTTATATTTTTGTTAAAAAAATCTCCAGATCTAGTCTTTTGGTTGAGAAGGTACTCTCTGTCTGCTTACACCAACAGAAGATCCATTTCTGAATGTTGATTTAGTTCTTTGACCACGTACTGGAAGTCCAACTTCGTGTCTTTTACCTTTATAACTTCTGATCATTTTCATTCTGTTAAGATCATCACGTAATGTCATGTTAAGATCAGATTCTATGATATGTTTGGTTTCACCAGTTTCATAATCAAATCTTCTGTTTAATAACCATTCTGGTATACCATATTTCTGTGGATTTTCAAGAACAGCTTCGATTTTTGCTACTGATTCATCATCAATATATCCTATTTGTTGTTCTTCATCTAAATCTGCAACTTTACAGATAGAGCCAGCAAATGCTTTTCCAACTCCTTTAATCTCAGTTAAAGCTGCAACTATTTGTTTGTTACCGTCTACGTCTTTACGAGTAATACGGACCATATGCTTAAATTCTTGTTCAGCCATAATAATTCTCCATTAAATTTGATGAATTAATTAAAAAAAATTCTAGACTAATATTATTTATTATATTTTATGTAAGTAATTTCTCTATAAAAATAGGAAAAAAAGCTGTTATAATATTTGTGTTATAATATCTTTAATAGATTATAGATAACATTATTTCTATAAAATTAATTATATTCAAAAATTTAGTAATTAGCCTAGTATAAAAGAAAAAAAATGTTATCTTTTATTTTAATTTATTTGTTAATTATTGAAAAAATTATTTTATTAGATTTTATAATAAGTTCAGTATAAAAATAGTGAATTATTAAATAAAATTATCTATAGCTATTTTTTATAAAAAGATAATTATAAGCGCCGAGACTGGGATTTGAACCCAGGAGGATATAACTCCACAAGATTTCCAGTCTTGCGCCTTACCAAGCTAGACTATCTCGGCATCTACTTTTGCTTATAATTATTTTAGATGCTTTATTATTTCTTAATAATAATATCTATTTTCTTTAAAAGTCTCCAATCAAATAGCATACTCATTGGATATAACTTATAGTCGGATACTTTTAATATTATTTTATTGGAAAACTCCATATAAAGATAATTTTATTTCATATGTGATTTTACATAGCACAAGCTAATGTAAACAAGCTCATATTATTTTAATAAATTAAATAATACTTCTAAATATTGACCTAGCCCTTAATACGTATATTAAAGGTTCTTCAGTTATAAAAAAATTGTATTAATTCTATTTGAAAGAATAATCTATTTAAAAAAAATATTGTTTACTATTTTTTCCTATATGTTATTACTTCCACATCTTAGGATATGTTTTAGGTAGTATAAAAACTTTTTGGATATCAACTACAATATTAGTATTAATGTCAATAATTTCTTCAGTTGAATATAAAGATTTACCTGTTGCTACGAGCTCATCTTTTAAAGTCATAACACATACTATGTTATTTTGATGAATATCACTATCAAGTTTAACTATACCAGTACTTGCGAGATTTGCTCCATGACAAATTGCATCAACGGCTGTATCTTTGATATATATTTTTTTTACATATTTAGTTGTTTGTTCCATTGGTAAAATTGTATTACGTAATAAATCTTCATTATCTTCATTTTTATAAAAATAATAAGCATCAGTAACATCTTGTAAAGTTGTTAATGTTTCATCTTCAGCAAATGATCCAGCCATAGTACGTCTTAATTCAGCCATATGAGCTCCTACACCTAATGCTTCCCCAATATCATGACAATATTTACGTATATACGTACCTGCTTCACATTTAATTCTAAATAATACATCTTGACCATCTATTTCTAATAATTTAATTTCATAAATGGTTCTAACACGTACTTCTCGTTTAACTGCTGATTTAACTGGAGGTAACTGATAAATTTTACCAGTAAATTCATCCAATATATTGATAATGTCTTGTTTTGGTACATCTTTATGTAAACGCATTAAACAAACATATTCCTTTGGAGATAACAATAACAATTGTAGAGATTTTGTTGCAGTATCCATAGCAACAGGTAATACTCCTGTAACTTTAGGATCAAGTGTTCCACCATGACCTGTTTTTGATACATGCATAATATTTTTAACCCAAAGATCAATCTCATGAGAAGTAGGACCTGACGGTTTATCAAGATTAATAATTCCTCTTGATATATGTTCTTCTATTGTACGCTCCATAGGAGGTTTTCCATAGTTATAATCAGTTTCAGCTTCTGATTTGTAAATATACTCTGTCATAGATAAAAATTTCCTTATAATACAATTTGTATTCATTTAGTATATTATTATATTTCATCCTTCTTTGTTATTAATTTATTTATTTTAAATATATTTTTATTATTTAATAGATATTTTTCACTTTAAAAAAAATTATTAATTAAACTAAAAAGATTCTTCATTATTTTTAAATAAAATAGTATAATATAAAAATTAATACAATGATTTCTTATAATTTTAAATAACAGGTTATATTAATGAAAATTAGATAATAGACTAGTAAAATATATTATAAAATTGTTTTAAAGATATTCAGTAAAAATAGATAATTATTAAAAGTTATAAATAATAAAAATTAGGAATAAACAGTATAAATTGGTTTATTCATCATCAAATTCTATTTTAATTTTTGTTCCATTAGAATTTATTAAATTTAAAGTACCACCCATTTGTAATGTAAGATTTTGAACAACAATTAATCCTAATGATGAAAGATTATCTATATCAAAATCATCAGGTAATCCTTTACCATCATCTTCAACTATTAATGTGTAATGTTTATCTTCTTTTTTAAATTTAATATACAAGTTACCCTTTTTATTATCTGAAAATGCATGTTTAATAGTATTAGTTACAAGTTCATTAATTATTAATCCTAAAGGTATTGCCTGTTCCATATTCAAATCAATTAATTCCACATTATTATGAAACTCAATATCAGACAAAAAATTATCAAGTAATGAACTAACTAATGATTCAACATAATCATACATATTAACATCTGATAAAGATGTTGATCCATATATTTTTTCATGTATTAATGCCATAGCATATATACGAGTTTCTGTATCATTTAATATTATCTCAGGATCTTTTTTATAACTTCTATTTAAATTAATTAAACTTAAAATGATTTGTAAATTGTTTTTTACTCTATGATGAACTTCAGTAAGTAATATTTCTTTATCTTTTAATGCAATTTCTAGTTGATTTTGATAATTTTGTTCTTCAGTTACATCTTGATAAAAAGTTATATGTTCTATTTCATTACCCTCATGATCATAATTACAGATAATATAAGTACGTATATAAACAATTTCATCTTCATCATTGAGAATTCTTACTAAACAAGTTTCTTCTGGATTTTCAGGTGAACAATTATTATGAGCTTCATACCAATAATGTACATCTTCATCTAATATAACATCTAAAAGATTACCTTGAAAATTATCATTATATTTAAAATTAAGTTTAAAAACATCAAAAGAAAAATTTGACCAATCAATATTACCCTCACTATCAGTATAACTCATATTAGTCTTACTAATTCTTTGAATATTACTTAGATTATCTTTTAAACTTGAAGTTTCATTCTCTTTCTTTTCAATTTCCATCTTATTTATTTCTTGTTCTGTAATATCATTAAAAAATACTAATGTTGCAGGTTTACCTTTATAAAGAATATAATTTGTATTTATATTAAGATAATAATGTTTATTTTTTATTTCAAGATCATATGGAAATGAATATGATGTTATCTTTCCTGAAACAATCTTATCATATATTTTTTTAAATGAATTACCTTTTGAACTTCCAAATAATCCACTATAACCAATTTGTTTTCCAATAACTTCATCTGAACTTTTAAAACCTAATCTATTTAAATATTGTTTATTACATTTAACAAAAGTATAATCTTGAATAACGACTACAGGAATAGCAGCATTGTCAAAAATATTATTTTCTTCTTTAGATAAGAAAACAAACTCAGTTGTATCCTTAGTTAATATATAAACATAATCATCTACTTTAAAAATCTTAAGAGAGAATTGATTAGTAAGTAAATTATCATTATAAAAATCAAAAATAAATTTTTTAGTTTGATTTTTATTATATATTTCTTTTATTACATCAACTAATATACCATTTTTATCAAATGATGAAAATTCATCCAATAATGAAGCACCTATAAAATAATTAAAATTAAAAAGATTATCTTTTAATATTACATCATTTAAAAATGAAAGATAGAAATCATCTAATTCATCAATATAAGAATAAACAGATGCCCCATAATCTAATTTATTTAATAAGATTTTTGATCTTTCATCAATTTCAGGTAAATCTGTTAATTTAGTTATTTTAGAGTCATATTGAAATTTTCCAAAATCAAATTGATATAACTCCTTCTTATTATCATCAAGAACAATTAATTCCATTATAAATCATCTAATCCTTTTTATAACATTATTTTATATTCTTCTAATTTCTAATCAAATTCTTAATATTTGTTATATACTTCTTATTATTTATATTATCTATCAATATTGACAAAAATAAACCAATTAACATGTGATAGAAGATTACTGTTTTAATATCATTTATTCAATTATTATTATTTAAAAAATTAGGTTAATAATTTCTAAAACTAATAATTCACGTACAATATTATAAAACAAAAGTATAAAAATAAATAAAAAAAGAAAAATAAATTATAACATGACTAATTACCATCTAACGGTTATATATCATTGATTTTTAAAATTAAGTGAAAGTAGTAGAAATTTATGTATGAAAGAAAAGATAAAATTATAAATAAAAAATTTTTGGAGTATCTATTTCCAAATATTGCTTTGAGTATTGTTTCATTTTTAATTTCTATTATGAATACTTTTGTTATTGCATTATTTTTTAGGACCTGTATATATAGCTGTTTTTAACGTGTCAATTCCGTTAATACAGTTATTATCAATAATTTCAGTCATTGGATCTGGTGGAAGTTTAGCAGTTGCTTATGTTAAGGCTGAACGAAATTTGAAGAACGTTAATGAAATTTTTATATTGTCCATATTTTTAGTACTTAATATATCTATAATATTAAGTTTAATATGCTACTTTAATATAAATTCAGTCTTATCTGTACTAACTCAAAATCATAGCATTCAACATTTGATTCAAATTTGAATATAGTTTAATTCCATTATTATCTACATTTTATGGAGAAAAAGATATAAACTCATTAAAATATTCATTAAAAAGATGGTTTTACATATTTATTTATTATTATTAGCAATGGTATTATTAATTGTAATATTCCCTGGTATTTTTGTAACTTTTGTTTAAAATAACTCATCCTACAGAAATTTCAAATTGTATTTTTGGAATTAGAAATGTAGCTATAACTAGTTTATTCACAGCAATAATCAAATTAGTTAGTAGTTACTTCCAGGCCATTAATAAAATAAAATATTCATCATTAATAAGTATACTTAGAGTAGTATTCCTAATTCTATTAACATATGTATTATCTTATTTGAACTATATAACCAAGAAATTTCATTATTTGATGTTACAGTTGAATCTAACTCAAATGATGCTGTTAATCTTTCAGATACATTGATTAATTTTGTTAAAGATGTAAGATTACCAAATAAAACAGCTAATATTCTTGGATTGACTACAGAAGAAACTATAATGAATATTAGAGAAGTAAATCAGAAGCCATTTTCTGTAGATGTATTATGTAAAATATATCCTGATGAAATATTAATAAACTTTAGAGATAAGGGTGTGCCATTTGATGTTACTAAACCAAATAAAGAATCATATGATGGAATAACAGTACAATTACAATAAAAGAAAGTACAGACAATTTACTTAATATAATTAATATTGCAGGAGATTCTACCTCAGATAGCTATGTGAATGTATCACAACACTTAATAGAATTTGCAAGAAGTAATGGAATATCTGAAAAAATATCAACTAGTATTGGTTTAGTAATTGAAAAGATTTCAACTAATATTAATGATATCAATCATAAACCGGTCAATATTAACTTTACATGTAAACTCTATCAAACTGAAGTAATACTCAATATAAAATATATAAGTATTATTGAAAATGTAAGTAATAATGATAATGATATGAATATGAGTTTAATAAAACAGGTAGTAAAAGATATTAAATATTCCAAAATAAATAATCAAAATGATATTAAAATAGTTATAAATCGTGAATAGTAAAAAAAGAATATTTGATTAAAATACTAAAATGGAAGCATATTTTATAAAAATAAAATTAAAGTATGAAATAAATTAATGTATCTTCAATATATTCAATTATATCTTGTTTATTAAGATATATATTAACTAATATGTGTATGAAGTAGTATTAATTTAGTAATCATTCAAAGAAAAAAAAAGTAGTGTAAATTAAGAAGTACAACTTCTCTCATTATTTACGTTTATATTCCATTAAGAGCATAGTTATATCATCAAATTGTTCTTCAATTCCATCAGTAAATTCATCAATATTACTTTTAATATGTTTTACTTGTTCTTCAATAGATAAATCTGAACTTTCTTCTAATGATTTAATTAATTTATCTTCACCAAAGAATCCATTATACATATTATTAGCTTCTGTAACTCCATCTGTATATAATAAGATTTGATCTCCCTCTTCTAAAGTAGTTTCACTAGTTGTATAAGGTACATCTTCTAATCCTCCAAGAACTATACAAACTTCTGACTTTAACCAACCATATTTATTATGTCTTTTAATAACTGGTGGATTATGTCCAGCATTGATATATTCTAATTTACCTGAGGAAATATCTAACATACCAATCCAGCTTGTTATAAACAAATTCTCATCATTGTCATGACATAACTGATTATTTACTTCATAATATATTTCATCAATTTTTCTAATATTTTCAAAACTATTTTTAATTAAAGATTTTGTAACAACCATATATAACGATGCAGGAACTCCTTTTCCAGCAACATCACCTATTAAAAACACTAAATGGGTATCATCAATATAATAGAAATCATAAAAATCTCCCCCGACTTCTTTAGCAGGTTTCATCATACCATAAAGATGAACATAGTCATTATTTATCTCTGAGAAGTTTGTAGGAATAAAAGATTCTTGTATATTTTTAGCTACATTTAGTTCTGTTTTTATTCTTTCTTTTTCAGTAGTTAATTTTTTTAAATTATCAACATATTGCTCTATATCATTAATCATTTTATAATAAGAAAATGCTAAATCTCCAACTTCAGTAGATTCATCAGCATATTTACAAAATTTATTATATACTTCATCTACATCTCCAAGTTCATTATGATCTTTATCCACATAATTTTTCGCCGTGTCAGAAATAACTTCTATAGGATTAGTAATATGTTTTTCAACAAAGTATAATATTATAACACCTGGAACATAAAATAATGTTATAAAAACAAACATTGCAAATCCTATATCAAAGTATACATTTTCACCAGGGAAACTAGACATTATAAAATGATAAGAGATAAGACCAAAAATTATTGCCAAAACAACATTTATAATCTGGAATAATGTTAATAATCTCTCAATTAAAGATATTGATTTATCATTTAATTTTGGTTCTTCTTTATTATAATGAATTTTATTAATATGTCGTGTATGATCTGCTATTTTTCCAGTAATAGGAATAACTGAAAACAATACAAATAATATTAACACTAAAATTCCGTAATATGGTTCAAACAAACTTAAATCATATAAATTAATATATATAAAATTTATAATTCCTAAAGATATTGCTATTATATAAAAAGCATAAAATATCTTTTTAGGTATTTTAGATTTAGATGTATTTGGTTTATATATAGGAATATTAAATAAATCAACTATCATAAAACTTATTATAGCAAATATTATAGATAAATCAAAAAATCCTAATGCCCATTGTATTGTATCATATGTTATTAAAGGAGCAGCTAATCGATATTGTTCAAATATATTTATTAGAGGTACAAATGCAAAAGTTGTTAATGTAATAATAACAATGAATTTAATAAATTTGCTTACAGTATCTAATTTAAGTGGATAACTTTCATCTTTATTAAAAATATACCATAACTTATAAGGAATATAAGCATTTAAGAATTGAATTAATGTAAACGGTATTGCATAAATATCAGGATCTACTATATTATATGTTATTATATTACCTATTGCTACACCAATAGCACCATAAGGACCAAATAATAACCCAAATACAGGACATATTGGTTGTGTTAAGTAAAAATTTGTATTTTTCAATAATGTTGTTTCAATTAAATAACAAAAAACATAAACAAGAATTGTAAATACTAATCTACGTATATTTCGTCTGTACTTGATGTTCAATATTTTAACCTCTGATAGTTTTCTACATTAATATATATCTTTAATTAATGGTAATTGTTTTGTTAAAAAAGAAGAATCCGTTTAATAATCGTAAAAACATACTTTTTATTATTTAAGTATTATAAAATGAACATTGTAAAATTCAAAAATAAAAAAACATGGGAAAATAAAAATTGCGTTCAGTAAATTTATAAAAAAGTTATACATATTAATAATAAATATCGATTATTAGTAAACATTATCAATGAGATAATGAAAAAAAAGGAGGAGTATTATTTTTATATTAATACTCCCAGTTTTAAAGTTTTTAAGTTGTTTATCGTTAGTGTTGTAGTTGCATTAGTACCATAGTATTCATTGGTATCTCCTATTTTTACTGTGATGTTGTATTTTGTATTTTTTAATGTGTTTGGTATTGTAATGTTTGTATTGATTATTCCATTTGTTACTGTATATGTTCCTAAAGTTTTATCGTTGAGTTTAACATCTATTTTATGTGTTCCTGTAATTAAATTTCCATTTATATCTTTGATTGTTCCTGTAAGTAGTGTGGTATTTGAATATCGAGGGGTATTTGTTGGATTTAATATTATTATTGTTGCTATTTTCTCAGTAGTTATTGGTGCTATTGATTCTGCTCTATTATAGTCTTTATTTGAATATACTCCTGTTATATTATAAGTTTTTGCTGAAATTCCATTTGGAATTGCGTAGTTTAGTGATGCTATTCCATGGGTAACATTGACAATTATTGTATTTCCTTCATTATCTTTTATTGTATGTCCTTGGAATTTAAATATTACTTGCCCATTACTTAATAGAGTTCCATTACTATCAACTATTATTGATTGGAATGTTACTAAATCACCTGCTTTTACTGGATTTTTAGTTATAACTAATGTTATATTAGCTGTTCTTTTAGTTACATTTATTATATTACTATTCCTTGATGAATTGTAAGTATTTGTTGTTCCACTGTATATTGCTTGTATTGTTAAATTATTTTTAGCTAGACTAGAAGGTATTACATACCTTAATTGAGCTATTCCATTAGTTACATTTATATATATTACAGTTCCATTACTATCTTTTAACGTTACCCCATTTATTTTGAATACTACTTTTCCACCAGTCACATTATTTCCATATTGATCAGTGATATTAGCTTGTAAAGTAATAGTATTTTGTACCATACCATTTATTGGATTCACTACTAAAGTCGTGTTTGATTTTTCTATTGTAAAATTAACTGTTGTATTAGCATTATTGTATACAGCAGTTATATTATAATGTCCTGCTATATTAAAAATCTTTTTAAATACAGCTTTTCCATTATTAATACTAGTATTACCTATATATGTTCCATTATCATAGAAATTTATTGTTCCACTTGTTACATTATTTCCATCTAAATATTTTATTATAATGTTAAATGTGGTGTTACTGGTTGTTGTAGATGGTATAACTGTCATATTCATAGTTACATCAGTTACTCTTATATTTATTAGTGCTGTGGTTTGACTACTAGTATAAATATCATTCACATTATAAGTTGCTGTTATTGTGTAATTTCCCTTATTTGGATAACTAACAATTATATTAGCAATACCATTATTTACATTAACTGTTTTTAATAGACCATTAGTATCTATAAATGTCACAGTACCAGTATTAACTAAATTACCATTACTCGTTACCGTTGCATTTACTGTTATATTTTGATTAGTTGTTCCATTAACATTTCCCATAGAAATAATCGTTGGATACAAAGTCTTAATGTTATTAGTTATAGAAGTACTGTTATTGTATACTGTAGCTGTCACTACATTAATACCATAACTATTAGATGTGTATGTTACTGTTTTTATACCATTTGATAATACTGCATCAATAGGTACTACTTCACCAGTACTACTAGTTAATTTTATCGGAATTTCTTGTGGTAATAAAGAACCCTGAATAGTACCAGCACTACCTGAAGATGTATAATATTTGGTTAAATCACTTATAATAGTTATTGGTGTATTATATACCCAATTATCTGTTGAAGAGGTCATATTAAGATATAACCACTTAGTAAGATTCATACCCTCATAATTAGTTAATTTTAACGTACTATTATCAGGACTACTCTGATAATTAGAATCATTATGTCCCCACCAATTATAATCAAGTGAACAAATAATACCACCACCTGAATCTTGAGTAGTGTAATAATTATATATCTCCAAATTATTTTGATCATAATTATTTAAAAGTATATTATAATTAGCAGTTAAATTACCATTATTATATATTGCTCCACCATCATAACTTGCTGTATTATTTATTAATATAGACCTGTTTAAAGTTAAATTACCATTATTATATATTGTTCCACCAATAGAACTTGCTGTATTATTAATGAAAGTAGAATTAAATATAGTAAAATTACCATCATAGTTAATTATAGTTCCACCATACCTTGCTGTATTATTAATGAAAGTAGATGATATAACTGTTAAATTACTATTCTCATTTTCTATTGCACCAGCATATATTGCACTATTATTAATGAATTTAGAATAAGTAACTGTTAAATTACCTCTATTATAAATAGCAGCACCATATTCCATCTTTCCATTAGCAAATGTTATATTTGTTATATTTAGATTTACATCTTTTAGAATTTCCATTAACCTATAATTATATAATCCATCTATTATGACTTTGTTTTGTGTTTGACCTATAATACTAACATTTTGATTTATTATTAATGAATGATCACCAACAACATTATAAGTTCCTTCTGCTAGTATCAATTTACCATTATCAGCTACTAAATCCAAACCATTACGTATAGTTCCAACAGCATTATTCCAATCAACACCAGTTCCACTACCATGAACTGTTGTATTAACATAAATGACATCATTTTTAGAAACTTGTGTTAAAGTTGTACTATTAGTATATATTGTAGATGTAACTGATACTAGTCCTCGGATAGTTGGTGTAAATTTAGCTGTTGCTATACCCTTATTAACAGTAGTATTATCCATTATTGTTCCAGTATTTGATGTAAATGTTATAGTTACATTTTGTGGTAAATTACTAGTTTCATCACCTGCAATAGTACTAATATCACTAGTTGAATTATCATAATATCCTGTTAAATTTGCAGTAACAACTACAGGAGTATTATATATAAAATCATTTAATGAAGACATATTGAAATATAACCACTTAGTAAGATTCATACCCTCATAATTAGTTAATTTTAACGTACTATTATCAGGACTACTCTGATAATTAGTAATATTATGACCCCACCAATTATAATCAAGAGACTTAATAACACCTGAATATGATGGAT
>CAYNSJ010000056.1:0-17586 GCA_964399835.1 uncultured Methanobacteriaceae archaeon
TTGTGTTATTGTTTTCCATGGACTATCACTTGATCCAGTTCCATTATCATCAGTTGCAGATGCATTAAAGTAATAACTACTAGTTGTATTAGCAGTTAAAATATTGTTAGTTGTAACTACATCATTTTGTGTGTCAGCAGCGTTATTATTTGAAGTTACGGTTTTTGTATTGGTATTTGTAATTTCATTGTTGTTACTTGTTTGTGTATCTTCTGTATTTGTGTTTATATTTTGTGATTTTTTTGTGTTTGTTGTTGTTTTTATATCATTTGAAGTACTTTGTGTATCTTCTGTTTTTGTATTTATATTTGAAGAGGTACTCTTTATATTACTATCTGTATCAGTAGCTATATCATTTGACTGAGTATCAGTAGCTGTATTTATTGTTACATTAGATGCCTGTGTATCTGTGGATGTGTCTGCTATTGTATCTGCTGTTGTTTGAGTATTAGTTGTTAATGTTGTAGTGGTGTTACTAGTTGCGTCTGCTGCGGATATTGCTGTTATTCCTAATAATAGTACTGTTAATACTAGAAATACTAAAGAAATCTTCTTAATGTTAGAATTCATACTTTACTTTTTTCACTCCTAAATTGGTTATGTTTAAATTAAATGTTCGAACTTTAACAATTATCAAATTGTTAAAAAAAAGACGCTATTCTTAAATAATAATAAAATTTAAATTTATAGAGAAAACTCTCTATATATAAATGATATTATACTAAATAAAGAACATGCCTAAAAGTTACTATGTAAATAATAAAATATAAAACTAATTATAATAAAAAAAAGGATATAAAAAGTTTAATAATTCAAAATAATTGAATACTATAATCCTAAAATAAAAGGCTTAATATAAAAAAATAATATGTTAAAATAACTTTTTCTTATACTTGGTTAATCTATTTTTATACATATCTAGTCTAATAATATAAATTGATTAAAAAAAAGGGTATTGTCTTATGGTTAATTTACTATCTTTTAATAAAAATTCAAAAAAAGACAAACACCACACTAAAAATACAAACTTACATAAGAAATTAGATATAAACAGCTAAAGAAGAATAAATACTAAATATTTAGAGTATTATTAAATGTATTTTGAGAGATTATAGAAATAAGAAATGGATAAGGATAAGTTAGTAACTTATTTCTTATATTTTGTTAGTCTTATAATTAATTGTATATATCCTCTTTTTTTCTTATATACTCAATATACATTCTATTAATATTCATAATATAATTGTATAAAATATAATATTATTCTTTCTTGTTATCTAATAGTATTAATGATTTTGTGAATATTTTATCGATAACCAATTTAAATTCTCTAATCTCTTCTTTATTAAGAGAATATAACACTTCTTTTTCCCATTTAACATCTAAGTATTCAAATTGTTTAGCAATTTTTTTCCCTTTTTCAGTTATGGTAATGATTTTTTCTCGTCTATTATTTTCATTTTCTTTTCTTTCAACAAGATCATTATCTTCTAATTTCCTTAAAGCCTTTGTTACATTACCTTCAGTTACTTTGAATTCATCTGCTAATTCTTTCTGAGTTTTATTATCTTCATGATATAAATTAATTAAAAAAGGGTATTGTCCTATTGTTAATTTACTATCTTTAAGTTCGTTATGTAAATAAGTAGCATAAGAACGATGGACTGCAGATATCATTGCTGACAATGGAATTTTTTCTATATCTATTTCAAGTTTTTCATGTTCTAACATTTTCATCATATCTTTATATTATTTAATTTATTATTATTTTTTAATATTTGTTTTTGTCTGATTAAAGGTGTCTATATTTTTAAGTCTTTTAATATATCCTTTAACATATACAAATGCTATGATAGATCCTACTGTATCACCTATAACAATAGCCCAATATATTCCAACTGCTCCTAAACTTAATATAAATGCAGCAATTGCAGCAAAAATAACATCCAATATTAAATTTCTATTTGTTGTTAATATTAAAGATTGTGTACCTTTTCCAAGTGCTTGTAATATACTACTAGCTACAATACCTAAAGGTACAGGAAGTAAGAATAAACAAATGATTCTAATAAATTGAGATATAAATGGAGCTAAATTTGCACTTGATGATGAATATGAGAACATAAATGCTAACTGATTTGAGAATATAAAGAATGTCAATGCTAAAATTACACTTATCACTATTCCTATTTTTGCACTATAATTAATTGTAGTATTTAATTTTTCATAATTTTTTTGACCATATGCTACACCAGCTATAGTAATTGCTGCAGTTCCAATTCCAGCTGCAGGCATAATACCTATTTGAATTAATCTCCATCCTGCAGTATATACAGCTACTGCAGTTGTTCCAGCAGATATTGTTAACATTGCATTAATAAGTATAGAAGTAATTGACATAACTACCTGTTCTATACTTGCAGGAATTCCAACACTTAAAATTTCTTTATACATCTTAAGATTATTATTGAAATATTTTTTTTCAAGTCTTATGAAACTATTCTTTTTAATAAAAAACCAATAGATATATAAGATTAAACCTATTAATCCAGATAGTACAGTTGCAATTGCTGCTCCTTTAACACCTATATTTAATACATAAATAAAGATAGGATCTAATATTATATTTAACACAGCCGTTAAAAATAGAGGTATTGTAGCTCTTTTTACATCACCCTCTGATCTTAAAATACTAGAAAATAAAGCAGGTATAGTCTGTGTAAATGTTCCTAAAATTATGATTAATCCATAATCCATTGCATATTTTAAAACGGAACTAGCACCCATTACTAATAATATAGGTTTTAAGAATATTAATAATATTGCTGCAAGAACTATTGTAACTAATATAGTTATTAATAAAGAATGTATTCCAGCATTAAATGAATTGTTATCATCCTTTTTACCAATAAATCTTGAGATCAATGAATTTGCACCAGCACCAAGTCCATTTCCAATACCAACTAACATTAAAAATAATGGACTTACATAACCTATTGCAGCAAGAGGACCAGAACCAAGTCCAGCCACCCAAATACTATCAATGACAGTGTTTGCACTCATTATTAGCATACTTAATATCATAGGTAATGCTAATTTTCTTATAGCTATTTTAGGATCGCCCCTTATTAATTCAACATTCTTTGTTTCATTTATTTCTGCCGTTTTACCATACTCCTATTGATTTATAATTAGATTGAAATGAGATTTTTTATATAATTATTGAAAGGTAAATAATTGAATATACAATAGTTTACTATTCAAGTAAATAATATTAACATAATACTATATAAAGATATGTATATTAATAAAAAATTCAAAAAAATAAAAAGACAAATACCACACTAAAAATACAAACTAGATAAGAAATTAGACATAAACATTTAAAAAAAGAATACTAAATATTTACAATATTTAAGTTATATTATATACTATTCTAGTAAAAAAAGAGTTGAAAAATAAAAAAAAAATAAAAGGTTAATACAAAACAGTTTGAGTTCCAGTCTGATCTGTTAATATTATTAAATGACTACAAACAAGTTCTCCATTAGCATAAATATTAACTTGAACTTTGTAAGGTGTATCTGTTAATGGATTAGCAGTATTAACCATTATACTACTTTTTATTAATTATTATCCTTTCCATATGGGATTATCATTTTTTATAAACTGAACTTAATAAAATTTCATATTCTCCATTATTTTTTTGTTATGAATACAATTAAATTAATTAAATAAAAGTGTATAATAGTTAATTAGTGAAAAAAGTAGATCTAAAATAGAATATAAAATTCAAAAAAGATTTTTATTAAAAATGAATACATAACAGATGATAAATACATTAAAACAGTTTATAATATAAATTGAATATAATTATATACTTTAAGAGGTTAAAAAAATGGATATTGATTCAAAAATGAAAAAAGAAAAAGGAATCGATTTTATTAATAGAATGAAAAATAAATATCAATCTATTGCAAATTTAGAAAAAATTGTAAATGAAACGAACAATATGAAATTATTAGTAGACTTAGATAACTGGAAATACTTAGAAAAGCATCCTCATGAATACATTGAATACAGTGACACTTATATTCTATAAGATATCTTTCAACTTTGATTTTCAAATACTAAAAATAATAAAAAAATAAGTTAGAGAGTAGTTGTGATTTATTTATCAAAAATAATTTATTATACCTTGCTATTCTTATAATTAATTGATATAACTCTATTCTTTAATTCAATTTTTATTTAACTAATTTATTTAAAAAAAGGAGTATATTTATGGATAGTAATAATAAATTTAGTCATAATGATTTAAAAGAAAATGTTGATATGTATGAAAATTATACTTTTCTATGTTATAAATTCAGGAATTACCTTAAAAATAAAAATCATGAACAATATCCCATAGAATTATATAGTTTTTTGGATGAATTGTATGGAAGTATGATTAATATTACTAAATTAGAAGAAGAATCATCTGATTTTTTAGATATACATGTAATACTTCAGAATATTGTGGAAAATAATACAAATATAAAAACTGAAGAAAAATTCTTAAATTTATTAGATAATTTATTATCACTTTCAAATGAAAAAATAAATACAAATATAACAGATAATGAATATCATAAGAAATATGAACTATTCAGAACAGAATTTAAAACTCAAGAAAGAAATTTTTATCTAAATGAATACGTCCTTGATGAGAAATATACTGAAGCTGTTCATGAAATAAATAGAATATTATTAAGATAATAATAGTATTAAATAGTTTTTTTATAGATTAATATTTAGACTTTATGACACAAAAATTATTTACTAATTCTAAATTTTAGATTCTTTATATAAAATATTCTTTTTTTTATTTAAATAAATTTTGTAATTAATTAAGACTAAAAAATCTATTTTAATCATAATATCCTTTTTAAGCGGGTACTAATTAAATAAGTACTAAACTATTAGTTAAATTGTATACTATTCATTATTAAGAAATAATTATGATATTAACATTATTTTCAATGGATTACTCTTCTCATCTTAAAGTAGAATAGTTATATTTTAGATTTGAAAAATAATATAATAAAAAAAGTAAAAATAAAAAGGTTAAATCTGCTTAATAAACCATTTTAAAGCTTTTTCAATTCGATCTTTATCTTCTATTTTTTGTTTAGATTTATAATAAAATTCAGTGAATATTATTAAAGGTTCGTCTATTTGATAATAAATAAAGGTAAGTCTAAATGGACTATGTCCCTGTCCATCTGTTGAACTTTTGCATCGAAATCTTTTACAAACATATGCATTTGTATTAATTCCTTTAATCTTAGAATATTTTTTTCTATGAGTTGGTATTTTCTAATGATTACCTTTTAAATCTTGATTTAATACTTTTTTAAACCGTTTAAAGTCTTCCGTTAGTGAAGGATATTTTTTATCTAATTTATTTTTATCCTTTTTGAATTTAGGATATTCTATAAAATTTATTTCAATAATACGAATTCACACAGTATTTAGGGTCTCGATAAAATACATATTCTGGATCAAGTTCTTCATGAGGTTCAGCTATTTTCCAAGGCATATCTCCATGACTATAATCGTTTATTTCATCAGCTGTCATATTAGATAGTTTAACTATTGTTTGATCAATACAATTTAATTCATCATTTGAGAAAATACTTATGTCTGGTTTTTTTAAACTTTTATATATGTATTGAGTGTAAGAATATATCTTTTTTTCTTTTTCTTGGATAATCCCTTCTTTTATTAATAAGTTTTTATATTTATTAAAATTGTTTGGTACTGGACCATGTTTAAATCGTTTATATTTTTCACCAGTAATTAGTTGTTCGTGTAGTTCATAATAATTAAAATCACTAAAATATAATATTTTATATAAAACCGTTTTTCCAAAGTTTTCTTTATTCTGACATTTTGAGATAATATAATGAATTAATGTTTTATACTTATTTTCATTTAATTCCACCTTCTCACCTCTAAACTATTATTAATATACTCTTTATAATATAGTTATAATATTATTATTTAAAATCATATTAAAAGTCATCTAGTGTCAAGTATCCTTTTGCTTTTGCTTCTGTTACAATCTTTTAACTCATATATGTATTTTAACTCAAATATGTTACAATTTATATAGGCTTAAATATTCTTTTATTACTCAATAAATACATTTAAATCCTCCAATAAAATACTATTTTTGTTGACTTTTAATCTAGCATAAAACAGGGGATATTGACAAATTATCCTTGTAAAAATTCAGAATATAAATTATAATAATCTAATCCTGAATCCGGTGAATAATCTAAATTACATAACAAATAGTTATATTTCTTAGATCCAACTATTTTTGTAATAGTCTTAAATGCTTTATCTGGAATATTTGATGTTTTATCCTTAGATTTTTTATATACCCATATAGGTACTGGAATAAAATTATTAGAATTAAGATTTGAAATACATGTATAATCTTTGCTTAATATAACATCTAATTTTAGATGTAAATCATCACGTATCTGATACTTATTTTTATCTCCAAAAAGTATATTTTTCCTATATCTTAGATGGAATCCTGGATCTAAAGATAATTTATCTGTATAAATTTTATTACACCAATCAAGTAAATCTTTATATGATACTAATCCAATTGGTATATATTTTCTACTTCTATCCATTATCACATGATCAGACTGTTTACTATCAGTATAGGGTAAGTCTGTATGTACATCAAATACGTGCATAATACAATCTAGTTTACTTCCATCACGATTTAATCTACCACCACGTTGAGTTATAGCATCACCAGGAGCTATATCAGTATACATTATATCACAACTAATATCTAATGAAATCTCTATTACTTGTGTTGCAATTATAGTATAAGGTTTACCTGATTTATACCATTCACGTATCTTTTTTTCTTTTTTAAGTCTATCATATGCTGTAAATTCACTATTATATAATATTACATTATCATACTCTTTTAAAGCATTATATATTACCTTTGATTCGTTAATTGTATTCACAATAATAAACTGTATCTTTGAATTGATACTACCTTTTATCTTATTAATTATATCCCTATTAGGTATTAATATTCTATCAATTTTATTTGTCAAATATATACCTTTATGATATTCTATACTAAATGGCTTTTTTTTCAAACGTTCATAATCTACAACTTTTGTATAATTATTTAGGTGATCCTTAGTAATATCTGGTAATGTACCACTCATAACTAAATGTGGAATCTTCATATTTCTAAGTATAAATAATTGAGTTAATATTTTACGTGTAAGATTAACATCATAATTATGGATCTCATCAAATATTATTATACTATCCTGTAAATTACCACATTGAAAATCGGATTGTGAACTATTCTTAATAAATGAATCCATCAAATGATCAATAGTAGTTACAGTAACAGGTTTATGAAATACTTTACCATCAAATTTTTCTTTATTTATATCATCATGTGCATCCTCATAATTACTATCATCAATGTTATACATATCATTATCTTTCATAGACATCCTAGAATGATATAATCCAACCATATCCTCTCTAAATATTGTTTTTAATACATCACCCATATTATTACAAGTAGTCTGTGATGGTAATACATATACTAACTTAAATCTACCCGTATTCTTAGCAATATTCATTGCATATAATAAGGACCCTTCAGTTTTTCCACCACCACACGCAGATTCAACAGATACAAATGGATCATCACAATGTAGTAATTCCTTTTGAAATGGATATAATTTATCATGTGATGACTTTATTTTTTGAATTATAATATCAGGATTAAATGATGTAAAATAATTATTTGGTATAGAAATAATATCAGAATTATATTTTATACACTCTTCAGCATTACGACTACTATAATCATCACCCGTCTGTAATAAACTAAATACAAAGGTATAAATAGCTTTTATACGATAAATTTTATCACTTAAATCATTCTCATAATTATTCCTATTCATGTACTCTTTTAATTTGTTACGAATTACGGTTTTATTCATTGTAATAGTTATATCAGTAAAATTAGTATTCAATGAAAAATACTTATCAAAACCATATTTATCATATATTATAGGTATCTCATTTATCAAATCATCAATACCATCCATATCAAAAGATGTAAGATCAAAATTATAATACATACCATTATATATCTCTGTATGATGACCTAAAACTGCAAATAGTCCATACTTAAAAGGATCATCAATACATGAATCTAATATAATAAAACTATACAGAGCATGTTGATACTTGCTAGATTGTATATTATTCCTTATTTTATCCTGGAAATCAACAGAACACTTACCAATATCATGACAAAAAATATAAATAAACATGTACTCTATTAACTTATCTAAATTAATATTCCATAATTTACAGAAATATTTAATAAAATCATAATGTGAATCTAATATCTGTTTATATAGTAATACAGAATCACTCGAATGTCCAATTAATGACTGACTACCAATTATAGTATTATTGTCATCTGTTACTATCTTACCTATCATTGTATTCACTTTTATTTTTTTTAATTCCTGTTACAATTTAAATGTTATGCTTTTTTAACTCATTATTTTGTTTTTTTAACTCATATATGTATTTTAACTCGTATATGTTACAATTTATCTCATATAGTAATGCTTACAGGCAAGTTTATAATTATTTTTAACTCATACTTTTAACTCATATATGTTACAATTTATATATGTGATGAGGAACAATCTACTATAATTTATTTAGTCTTTTAACTCTATATGTTACAATTTATATTAGGCTTGAATATACCTTTAATTTCATAAATAACTATCTTGCAAGACTCTATAAAAAATATAATATTGTCGACCACTAATATATTAAAAACCATGAGGGATTGATAAAGTATTATAATGCTTGTACAATATTACCATTAATACTGTAACAATCATGATCTGTATAAACATTATCATAATTCAAATATAATACTTTATACAAGGTATGATAATGATAAGATTTAAATGGCTCGATCTGATATGGTACTCTCTCGATATTAGCTCCTTCAACTTTATCATTTACAACCGTGCATACATCACCGTTATCTATTTTATCAACTTTAACTATATTATCACAGTAGACATTCACTAAACTCTCTGAATCACCACAATAAAGATAATAACTTGGATTCTTTAATGCACCATGTATCAATTTAATATCTTCCAACTCACCAATAATATAAATATTATATACTGGTTGAACAATAAACTCCTTATACATGGGACTACTTTCTTTTCCTTTTAGTTTATAATACTTAGTTAATTCTCTATTCAAGGAACCCTTACCAACAATCTCAATACCAATCTTTAAATCCATATCCTGTACAGTATAATCATATCGTTCTAATCCCATAGCACTACTAATCATTCCTCTAATAGTTGTATAAGGAGGTATAAGATAAGAGGTAATAGTAGAACTATTATTCACTCTTCGAAAGGTACATGAGTATGGAAATTCTAATTTGAATCTGAATCCATACATAATATAGGCACTTCCTCTATTACCTCATCAATAGCACATTTAGGTGTACTTACAGGTATATTATATTCATCAGTAAATAAATCTACTAACTCTTTTTGATTAGATACAACACTATCAATCATTCCAACATAGAAATCAGAATAATCTTTCATCTCATTAAGTATATCTCTAACTCTTTGAAGATTCACATTTCCCTGTTTATCTACTTCAAATAGTTTTTGTAATCTATGATTTAATTTAGTCTGAGTACTTAATACAATAATATCTGGAGTAAAATCAGTCATAAGTCTAGACTGTTTTCCATAATCCTTAGTCATCATAATAGCTTCAAGAAACATCTTAATTCTATTAATTTTTTTCTCCATATATTCAGTTTTATCTTCAAATACTGGTTCATATTCAGAGTACATCAAGGATTTTTCAATTTTTTTCTTTTTGGCGTTAGGATTAGGATTGGCTACTTCCCATTTATCCTCTTTGAATTTACGTACACAGCTTATTTTATTAATATCTATATCATACCCACCTTTGTACAGGTTTTTTGAAATCTCTGTATGTATCATATCACTAGCTTTTTTATTTGGTTCATCAATATTATTTTTAACTCCTGTCATGAAATCATTATTTATTGCTTTGATTGGATAAACTGCTTGAGCAGGACTTACAGATACAGGACTTGTACGTGTGTCTGATCCACTATCAAGTATAGGATTCATAAATCCCATTAAATCACATAATGGACATAAATGTATATGTCCACAGGATCGACCTTTACTATCAGGAATACAAGCATGTTCACTAGTCAAATACCTTATAGCTTCTTTAATATAATACCTTATAGCTTGTCCACTTACATAATAATATCGATCCATTTGATAAACATACTTTTTCATATCAATACCATTACTTTCTCCTTCACCAGAGTTTAAATTACATAATCCTGTTTTTGTTAAATAAGTTATACTAATTCCTTTATTCATTTTTAATCACCATTTTTAATAATATTTTTCTTTTCTTCTTCGCGTGGTTTTTTCATTTTAATACTACGAATTGTACATCCAGAGTATAAGATTAATTCAGATACCACTTCATCTAATTTAGTATTATCTTTTTTTACCATATCAAATACTGCTAAAATATTATTCTCTGAAGGATACATATCCTCTGAATTAACTAATGCTTTTGAAACAGTACGTGCATACCTATGGAAATCATCTATAGAATATATACTATATAATCTATGAAATAATGTTTCATTATTTACAGCTAATTGTCCAATACTTCTACCAGCTTTTTCTATACAATTTACTTCATTTTCAGTCATAACTTTACATCTCCATTTTTTAATTAATAAATTAAAATCATTATTATATGTTTCACCATATGATTTTTTACTATAACTGACATATCCTTCGGAATTTAACTCAAATAATCTACTAAATGAATTAAAATCATCATCAAGGAAATATTTGATTAATTTATCTTTAAATTCATCACTATCTTTTACACCTGTTTTAAATGTAACATTAAATACATCATATACATCTATATTTTCTTTAGTTAGCAATTCTTTAACTATATTAAACATAGATGACTTAAATGCTCCATAGTCTAATTTAGTATTTTTTATACTCCCATGAGGTACTGTTAATACATACCAATTCAAATCTGAATATTCTATAGGATACGATTTGATAAATAATTCATACATATATAATAATGTATTATATTCACTCGATATGCGATATCCATTCATTTGAGGTAAATTACAGAATCTCCTATGTTCAAGCTTAAGATTCTGTTTAAACTTATGTAAATCAACAAAATTATCAAAGACTGGATAATATAGAAAACTCGCATTCTCTGATATACTAGAACTATAAATTATTTTTTTATCGAAGAATTGAAGTAATCCAATTAATGCACAGATAGGACAAATATTCTGATTATACTGATTTAATTTTATATGTCCATTATCAAAATTTCTAGATCCATTGAAACTTTTACTCAATGTAGATAACAAATACATCCCTTGTTGTACACCTTTATATGATTTTGAAAATTTCTTACCACAAAAACTACAATAATACTCTTTTTTATCTGAAAGTTCATTATTTGCAGTTATAATCTCTTCTAATTCTTTCTCTGGATTCTTGTATAAAGTAGTATTCACATAACGTTTATCAAATGAATCTTTTTCTGCATCACCTACTTTATCAAATGTACAATAATCTTTAAGATACATTAACTCCCTATCTTTATTTTTGTTATAGAATGGAACATACAAATACTCTTTATAGTTATCTAATAGTTCATTTTTTATAATATCTCCAAATACTTCATCCTCACAGGATATAGTAATAAAATTGGGTAATATTTGTAAGTTTATATCATTTCTAAAGATTGAATTAATCCTTAATAAATTATAAAAATTCTCAACAGTATTATCCCAAATAGGATCATAGCTAAAGGGAATACTTATATCAACCATAACTAATCTACCTCTTTAATCATTCCAAATCCCATACTAGATATATCACCACATCCAGAATCATATAAGAATTGAATTACATCATTATTACCAGTAATATTTAAATCCAATAAATAACATTTATACATGATATCATTATTCTTAATTTGTAAATGGATCATTTTTTCTTTATACTTATCATTATACAATTTAATTCCTATTTCATCCCTATCCAATTTTGTACCATTATATTTATTATACTTATTTACTGCAGTTTTTTCTATTAACTCAAAAAATAATGGATCATTAATATTTACTCCATAAGGACATGATCCTCTCTTTTTTCTTCTAGTTAATAAAGGAGTAACAGTTTTAAAATGATTATATTTAGATACATCTTTGTTCCCTAAATAGACTATATCCTTAACAATTACTTTTGAACCTAAAAAATCAAATTCTGGACGTTCTGTAAACCCTTCAACTATTGAATCTATTAACTCAATGTTTGGTGATGAGATAATAAATGATACATCGCCATCAACAGAAAAAATTCCATCCTTTGTATACATGTAATCATTAAAATATAACTGGGAAAAAGTAAAAAACTTATAACCCTTTGAATCATGTAATTTCCTTCTTAACTCCTTATCAGATATATTCTGATAAATAAGTGCAGATAATACATGATTGTGGTTATATGGTATAAATAAATCATTATTATAAGCATTTAATTGAATTTTTATTCTCAAAGTTTATCCTCTCCTTTTAAACGAAGAATATATATTTTTTTATATTATATTAATAGAGTTTTAGAATCATTTTATTCTGAAACATCTTAATAATTATTATTCATAGAGATAATGGTATTATTAAACATTTGATTCGTATAATACAATTTTATAAGGATTATTACTAAATTTAAAGTTATCATTATAGTTAATTATATTTTTAGTAATAATAAAAGTATTACTCTTAATATATAATAGTATTACTTTTTTATTATATAAACTATTTGTTAGTCTACTTAGCTCAATAAGATAATTTAATTATAATCATTTTCAGTTATTGTAATTTATATTACATTTTATATTACATTATATATTGTACATAATATATAAATGTTATTTATATTACACTTTATATTGCACTGAAAAATATTATAATAAAGATATACATACATATTAATAGAATAAACATAAAAAAGTGAAATCATATGGAATTTAAAGATACATCAACAGTATCCAAAGGATCAACAAAAAATAATTTACGAACAACACTTCCAAAAATAGTTAAAGAAGCATTAAATGTTACTTATGGCGATAAATTAGAGTGGACTGTGAATGTAAAATCTGAAGAAAAAGTTATTGTAACGATTTTGAAAGAAGATAAAAAATAATATTCTTAATTGTTTTTGTGTAATGATTAATTAAAAAGATTTTAAAAAATTTATTGTATATATTAAAATTTGTGGATGAAAAGAATAGTGTAAAATTTTAATTCTAATTTCACATTTTAAAAAAAAATTTTCATTTTATTATTCTTGAGAATATCAATTTATTATATTTGTTAGTGATAGTTGTAACATATAAGCTTCTTTTGAAAATAAAATCTTATTATTTTGTTTTCTATTAATCCATTTATAACTTTTTTTTATATATTAAAGAAGAGAATACTCTTTTCTTAAAATTATTAAGTTTATTTAAACATAAAATCAAATAGTAGTATTTTAATATATATTTATATAATATAATAGGGAAAAAAATGAATGAAAAGTTAAGTATGAATGAGATTAGGAGTAGAGCTTTTAATTTTGTTGTGGAATGGAAAGGTGAATCAAAAGAGCGTGCTGAAGCTCAAACTTTTTGGAATGAATTTTTTAAAATTTTTGGTGTTAGTCGTAGAAGAGTTGCTGTGTTTGAAAAACATGTAAAAGAAAAAGGAACCGGAAATAATAATTTTATTGATTGTTTTTGGCCACATACATTGTTATGTGAACATAAATCATTAAATAAGAATTTGGATGAAGCCTATTACCAAGCATTGGATTATTGTGATAATTTAGAGGATAATGACTTACCAATGTATATAATAATTTGTGATTTTGAACATTTTCGATTATATGATTTAGAAAGTTCTGATTCTGAATATATTGAATTTAGTTTAGAGGAATTACCTGAAAATTTAGAATTATTTGGGTTCATTTCGGGATATCAAAAAATAAGTTATGATGAGGAAAATCCAGTTAATATTGATGCAGCAAAAAAGATGGGTTCTTTGCATGATTTTTTAATAAAAACAAAATATCCAAAAGAATATTTAGATACATACATTCCTCGTTTATTATTTTGTTTTTTTGCAGAAGATACTGGAATTTTTGAAAAAAATTTATTTTTTAGTTATATTTATAATAGTACTAAAGAAGATGGAAGTGATTTAGGTTCTAAATTACAACATTTATTTCAAACATTAGATACTGCATTTGATGATCGTTCTCCTGAACTAGATGAAGATATTAATCAGTTCCCATATATAAATGGAGGATTGTTTAAAGATAACTTGAGAATTCCTTCATTCAATAAAAATATCCGTGATTTACTTATTAATCTTTGTAAATTAGATTGGAGTAAAATATCTCCAGCTATTTTTGGATCAATTTTTCAATCTTTAGTAGAAAATCGTAGAGGTGGTGGTATTCATTATACCTCTGAAAAAAATGTAAAAAAGGTCATAAATTCTTTATTTATGAATAATTTAAATGATGAATTTAATAATATACTAAAGTTAAAAGATCCTGGAAAAAAAGAAAAATTAATAGAGTTCCATAATAAAATATCTCAACTTAAATTTTTAGAACCTGCATGTGGTTGTGGAAATTTTTTGATAATTACTTATAAAGAATTACGAGAGTTAGAACTAAAAATTTTTGAGGAAATATATGATTTAAAACAACAGAGATTGGATACTCAAAAATTATCCAAAATAGATGTTGATTCTTTTTATGGAATAGAAATAGAAGAATCTTCTGCAAAAATTAGTGAAGTATCTATGTGGATCATGGATCACATGATGAATAATGAATTATCCCATAAATTAGGATATTACTATGTACGTTTACCTTTAAAAAAAGCAGCACATATACATAGAACTGATGCATTATTAACAGATTGGACTGAAATATTAAAACCTTCAGATGATGTTTATGTATTTGGTAATCCTCCTTTTGTAGATAAAGAATATAGATCTAAAGAACAAAAGAATGGAATGGATATTGTTTTTAAAGATAAAGTAAAATCTTATAAAGACTTAGATTATGTGGCAGCATGGTATTTAAAGGCCTCTGAATATATACAAGGTACTAAAATTAAGGTAGCTTTTGTATCTACTAATAGTATAACTCAAGGACAACAAGCTACATTATTATGGAAACCATTAATGAATGATTTTAATATTAAAATTAATTTTGCACATAGAACTTTTAAATGGGATAATGAAGGAACTAAAAAAGCAAGTGTTCATACAGTTATTATAGGATTTTCAATAGAAGAAGATAAAGATAAATATTTATTTAAATATGAAACAGTAACGTCAGATCCACATAAACAGAAAGTAAATAATATTAATCAATATTTGCTTGATGCAGAAACGATTTTTGTTGAAAAAGAAAATGAACCATTGGTTAAAAATATACCTCATATGACTTCTGGATCAAAACCTAAAGGAAAAGGTTTTATATTAACAGAAAAAGAAAAGAATGATTTAATTTTAAGAGAACCTTTATCTGAAAAGTATGTTAAAAGATATTTAGGAGCTAAAGATTTTTTAACAAACAAAAAACGGTATTGTCTGTGGCTTTTAAATGCGGATATTCATGAATTAAAAAATTTAAAAGAAGTTATGAAACATGTGAATTCAGTTAAAATACAAAGAGAAAAACATGAAAAAGAACAAGAACAAAAAGGGATTAACGAAAAAAAAATATCTAAAACACCAACATTATTCGCTGAAATTCGTCAACCTGAAACAGATTATATTTTAATACCATTGACTACTACAAGTAGAAGAGAATATATCCCATTTGGTTTTGTTAATAAAGATGTTATCGCAAGTAATGCAGTAGGATTTATAGCTTCAAATGATTATGTTTTATTTGGAATTATATCTTCTAAAATGCATATGGTTTGGATGAAATATACGTGTGGTCGTTTAAAAAATGATTATAGATACACTAATAATATTTATAATACATTTCCATTTCCTGAAAATATAACTAATAAAAATAAATCTGTTATTAAAAAACAAGCATTAGCAATTTTGGATATAAGAAACCAAAATAAGTATAATTCTTTAGATGATTTATATGATCCTTTATTAATGCCTCCTGAATTGAGAAAAGCACATGAAAATTTAGATAATACAATTGATAATGTATATAATGTATCATTTAAAAATGAGTCTGAAAGAATAAAATATTTATTTGAACAGTATAAAAACTTAAAAAATAGAAAAAACAATAATTAATTTTTTTTTGATTGTTTATCTTTTTTATGTTTTATGTATCGATATTTGTTTTATATCATTTGAATTATAATGATAATGAAATTATTATATAAATTGAGCATTTTTTATCATTTCTTATCATTTTTTATATTTTGTTTTTTCCAATATTTTTTTTCTATCAAAAAATGTATTTATCCTATATTTTTCCCACCCTCCGCTTGGTAGCTTTTAGTGAACTTATGATTCCTTTTATGTGTCCAAACTGGTACTTTTTATTTCGTTATACGGTAGTATTACGAAGTAAAATTATGATCTTTCATTTCATAAAAAAAGTCCCAAAATAACCTATCTTAAAAACTTAAATATAAGTCACAATACCTATATCAAGTCAACTCAAAATGACAAAGTAATAAGAAAAATTAGAAAAATCATATCTATTGTTAATTTCATATATAAACCATTTATATTCTTGTATTATCTATTTTTAATATTCAATAACTTTTAAATTAAATATAACTAAATATTAGTAGAATAAAAAATTTCATTAATATTTTTTTTAAAAATATTCTGTTTCTAATCTTGAATTTTGAACAATATATTTTGTGAAAATGATAAAACACGATAAATCTGAATATGGGTAACATCATATACATCAAGTCACCTCAAAATGACAAAGTAATAAAAAAATATAGAAAAAAGATTATCCTTAGTTAATTTTTATATTTAAGATATATCTTCTATTATTTTCTATTATTAATTTATAATATTTATTTAATTAAGATTTAAATGAATATAGTGAAATATTTGAATTTTGATTTTATTTTTTCTAGAATTTTATCTTCCTATTTATTTTAGATATTGAACTGTTATTATTCAAAAATAAAAAAATTCGATAAACTTGAATATCAACTATGACACCTACATCAAGTTGACTCAAAATGATAAACTAGTAAAAATTATTAAAATAAGTATATTATTTATTACATTAATGAAAAAATTTGCTCTGTAGAAAACCTATTTTTGATTGAGTTGAATGAATCTATAAAGATTAA
>CAYNSJ010000057.1:0-17534 GCA_964399835.1 uncultured Methanobacteriaceae archaeon
TAAAAGTTTAATTTTACTTTTTATTATATTTAAAGAAATATTAAAATAATAACAACTACCAAAATTTAATAATTAAATTAAGGATATTGTTTTTTGTTTTTTTATTTTTTTCAAATACTTTTCTAATTATATTATACTCATTTTTAATAAAATAAATAATTAATACAATAAATTAATAATAATTATTTTAATAATTATAAATAGATAGAATTTTTAATAATTTAACAAATGGAGCGAATAGATAATGGATAATTTTGAATTTTATGGTGGAGTTAATGAAATTGGTGGAAATAAAATTAAATTAAATCAAGATGCCTCCTCTGTATTTCTCGATTTTGGTATGAGTTTTAGTGCTATGGGTAATTATTATTCTGATTTTTTAAATCCAAGAAAACTAAATGGTTTAGGTGATTTTATGGAGCTTGGATTAATACCTGATGTTAAAGGTATCTATCGTGAAGATTTTCTTAAACATGCAGGTTTAAGTTATGATGAAAAACCATCTGTAGATGCTCTTTTATTATCTCATGCCCATGCAGATCATGCAAATTATATTAGTCATCTTAGAAAAGATATACCGTTATATATGAGTCAAAATTCGAAAATGATTCTTGAAGTTATTGATGCTACATCTTCAAGTATGCCCTTTACAGATATTATTAATTATAAAACTGAATTTAATTTTGTTCCTAAAACTAGAGGTGAGGGATTTAAAAAATTACAAGGAAAAGAAGCAACTAGTCCTAGGGATGTTAGAGTTATGGAACCATATAAAACATATGGTATAAATAATTTAGATGTTAAATTAGCAAAAGTAGATCATTCACTACCTGGAGCTTCAGCTTTTCTTATTGAAAGTAATAATAATGCAACAATTTATAGTGGAGATCTTCGTTTTCATGGTAGAAATAAAGAATCTACAAATAAATTTGTTAAAGAAGCTCATAGATTTAGTCCATCTACTATGTTATGTGAAGGTACTCGTATTAATAGTGAAAGTACAGAAACTGAAGAAGATATTGAAAGATATGTATATAATTTAATTCAAGATTTCAAAGGATTAGTAATTGCTAATTTTCCATTACGTGACTTAGATAGACTTGTTACATTTTACAATATATCCAAAGAAACTGATCGTGTGTTAGCAATTAATTTAAAACAAGCTTATATGCTTAAGTTAATTGAAGAAGAAAATTCTGAAAATAATATTTATCCTAATTTAAATGATGATCATATAGCATTATATATTCCAAGAAAAAAAACTGGCAGATACACTATGGATTCATATTCTTGTTATGATGGAAGTTGGGAAATACCTAGTAAAGAAGATTCTAATAGTGACTATGAAATTTGGCAAAGGGACTTCTTAGAATATGGAAATACTGTGACTTATAAAGATCTTCAAGAAAATGAAAGTGAATATATATTTAGATGTGACTATTTCAGTTTCAATGAATTAATAGATATAAAACCACAAAATGGTATTTACATCCATTCAATGACAGAGCCATTTAATGAAGAAATGCAAATAGACTTTAGAAAAGTTGAGAACTGGCTAAATCATTTTAATTTACCTATATATAAAAAACATGTATCTGGTCATGCTAGTGGTCCTCAATTATTAGATATGCTAAGAGAAATTCAACCTGAAACATTATATCCTATTCATACAGAACATGCTGAAATGTTTGATGTTTTAAAGGATGATGGTATTAATGTTATACATCCAAAAGTTAATAAATAACTTAAATTTTAAATTAAAAAAGTTTACAGGTTAGTATAATATGGAAAAAAATAAGATAATTTTAAAACAAGCATTGATTTTTATTTTACTTTTTGGTATAATTAGTGCTTTAGGTGATATTACTTATGAAGGTGCTAGAAGTATATACGGGAATTATCTTTTATTACTTGGAGCTGATGCAGCAATAATTGGTTTTATAACAGGTCTTGGAGAATTTTTAGGATATGCATTAAGACTTGTTTCTGGATATATAGTTGATAAAACTAAAAATAGTTGGGGAGTTACAATACTTGGTTATGGAATGCTTGTATCTGTTCCATTATTAGCTTTTACAAATACATGGCAAAGTGCTGGGGTATTTATTAATCTAGAAAGAATTGGTAAAGCTATACGTAGTCCTGGTAAAGATACATTAGTATCTCATGCTAGTAAATTATTAGGTTCTGGATTTGGATTTGGAATTAGTGAAGCTTTAGATCAAAGTGGAGCAGTAATTGGTCCTTTGATTTTTACATTTGTTTTAATATTGGGTGGAACTTATCAAACGGGATTTAGTTATTTATGGATTCCCGTAATTTTACTTTTAGTTATTTTGTTATTTACTAGATATAAATATAAAAATCCTGAAAGTTTTGAAAAAACAAAATATAATGAAATTACAACTACCTCTTTGAAAGATAAGAAATTCATATATTATATGTTATTTATATTCTTTTCAGTATTAGGATTTGTAACATTTCCAATTATAGCTTATTACTTCCTTGATCATAATTTAATGACTGCAGCTACAGTACCTGTATTATATGCTGTAGCTATGGGTATTGATGGATTATTTGCTTTATTAATTGGAAAAGTATATGATAATAAAGGAAATATAATACTTTACTTAATTCCTATTATGACCATTTTAATGGCATTATTTGTATTTACAAATAATTTTATGCTTGCTATAATAGCAATTATCTTTTGGGGTTGTACCATGGGAATTCATGAAACAATATTAAAAGCTATTATTGCTGATATAATTGATCTATCTAATCGAGGTAAAGCTTATGGAATCTTTAATACTATATATGGTTTATCTTTCTTAATTGGAAGTTCATTAATAGGTTTAATATATAATTATTCCATAATAGCAATAATTATAATGGTTTTAATTGTAGAATTTATTTCAATTATAATGTTATATAAGTCAAAAATGATTATTCTTAGTAAAAAATAAGTAATATAAATTGTAATTTAAATAAAAATAGAGTACTACTAAAATATAGTAGTGCTTATTTTCTATTTTTTTTATTGTAATGAAGCTGTAACATTTACAATATCTGATAAAACACGTACTGTATCATTAGCAATATTTACTTGATTTTCAGTAATTTGATTTAAACTTGCTACTTGGTTTTCACTAATTAGATCTAATTTATTATTTATAGACTCAAGTGTATCATTTAATCTTTTTAATTCTTCTACTAATTCATCATTATCTGCCATAGTTAATTTCTCCTTTTTAAATTATTAATTTTAATTTTATTTATTATTGTTCTATTATATATATTTACTTAATTATGTTATATTAAGATATTATTAATACTAATACTATAAGATAATATCGTTTAATTATATTAAAAGTATGAAAATGTTTTTATTATATAAAGGAGTAATATAATCATATAGATTGATACATTTAAGTATTTGAATTTATGAATAATGGAGGAAAAAATATGAAAATAGTAGCTGTAATAGGTAGCCCAAGAAAAGAAGGAAATTGTGATACAATAGTAAAAGAATTATTAAATAATGTAGATGCTGATACAACAACATATTATTTATATGATCAAAAAATAGGTCCTTGTCATGCAGATATGGCTTGTGTAAATCAAGATTGTATATTAAATGATGATGGAAACACTGTAATAAATGATATTTTAGATGCTGATCTATTTATTTTTGCAACACCAATTTACTTTGGACAAATGAGTGCTCCTTCAAAAGCATTAATTGATAGATTTTATCAAGTATTTGTAAATCCTGATAAATCATTCAAAGGTAAAAAAGCAATAACTGTATTTACCCAGGGATTACCAGAAAATGGATTTGAAACTTATATAAATTCAACTAATGCTATGTTTGGAAGTATAGAAATGGAATTAGTTGGTTCTATAACTGCTATGGGTACTTCTAAAAAAGGAGATAAAGAAGAATTAAGTGAAGCTCTCACACAAGCAAAAGAAATTGCTTTTAAATTATAATAATTCTTCTTTTTTTTATTTTTTTAATTATATTTCTAATCTCATACTGTTACTTTAGTATAAATACTATTATTATTCAGTTCCGAAGATATTTTAGTCTCATTTAATATAGAATGACTGGATTTAGTTGAATTATCATAAACTAGATTACTTACAGTAGTATAATCATTAGTTACAAATGAAATAGCATATTTATCTTTAAGAATTCCTACTAATGTTACTAATCCATCAGATAATGTTTCAACACTAATAAAATTTGATTTTTTTACGTAAATTGTTGTATTCTTTTCTGTTGAATTATATAAATAGGTACCTGAATATTTAACTGTGATTGTATGGTTATGATCTATTGAACTGTAGGGTAATTGATAATTAGATAGTTGAGCTATTCCGTTTACAACTGCTATTTTTATTATAGAACCATTAGAATATATTGAAATTCCATTTAATTTAAAAATTACATATCCTGAATTTACATAAGATCCATTTTTATCTTTAACTATCACAGATATTGTTATTTTGTCTCCACCTTTTATTGGATTAGTTGTAGAAGTTAAATTTAAACTTGTTATTGTAACTGATTCTCTAGTTGTATTATACGTTAAAGGTAAAGTATTATTTTTAAATGTGTTATTATATGAAATTACTGTACTATCTTTATTATAATATACTGAACCTTTTACTGCTTTATTATTTGTAAATATGTTGTTATATATTAACACTTTGCTATCATAATTAAATATAGCAGCACCATTAGTTGCATTAGATCTATTTATTAAAGTATTATTTAAAATTACTACTGCATGAGAGTTATATAATGATCCTCCATTATTATTAGCAGTATTATTATTAAATGTTGAATTGATTATGGTTGAATTTGAATCATGATTAGTAATTGCTCCACCAGTCTTATTATACAGTTCATTTTCACTATGAATATTTGAATCGTTACTTATATAATTTTCATCACTTACATAATTATTACTAAATGTTGAATTAATTATTAAAGAAGTAGTGTATGCATAATTATTCATAGCAGCTCCATATAATAAAGCTTTGTTTTGGTTGAAACTACATTTAATTAATGTAATATTTGCTTCATTGATATTTAAAGCACCACCTTTAATATTAGCTGTGTTATTATTAAATTTCGTATTTTCTATATAAACTTTACTAATATATGCATGTATGGCACCACCATATGCTGCAGTATTATTATTCATAAAGCAATTATAAATTTTTAGTCCTCCCAATATTGCTATGGCTCCTCCCCTATATGTTACATTATTATTATTCAATATTGTTTTATTTATTAATAGATTACCCTTAAAATTATATAATGCTCCACCAATAATTGTTGCTATATTATTATAAAATCGTGAATTAAAGATAGACACATTGCTATTATCCATCATGACTGCTCCACCATTAGCAGCTGTATTATTAATAAAAGTACAATAATTGATATTTCCTTTTGCATAAGTAATTTCTACAGCTCCACCATTAGCTATTTCTACACCTTCACCATTAGCTAAAATAGAAGCTATATTATTTTTAAATGTACTATTTATAATATTGAAATTTCCATTTATGATTAGTGCTCCACCACTATTTGTTGCTACATTGTTATAAAATGAACAATTTATGATATTGTTTGTATTATCTTCTGTTTTGTTAATGAATACTGCTCCACCATTTACTGATGTATCATTGATGAATTTACAATATCTTATACTAACTACTCCATTAGAATAAATTGATGAACCATTAGTACTATTTGAATAGGTGTTTATAATTGTTAAATTATTAATGATTACTTTATAATTTTTACCAATAATTAAAAAGCTATAAATACTATTTCCATTAATTGTTTGGTTATTACCATTTATTATAAGATTTGTACTGGTGTTTTTATCAGGTAAATTAATTGTTTTAGTTATATTATAATCACCTGAAGCAAGATTTATAATATAATAATCATTATTAAGAGCATTTATTAATTCTTCATAGTTATTAACTGTAATATTGTTTTGTGATGTTTTGATAGAAGTTTTTAGTTGAGTATTTACTGCTTTCTTAATAGAATTATTTATAGTGTTTAAATTTGAGTTTGTTGTTGTATTTTTATTTATTATTGAATTATTATTTTTACTATTTGTTTTAATATTTTCTTGGGTAACTGAATTATTCACTTGTTGAATTTTTATAGTACTTTTTTTCGTGTTATTTTTTATTTTCTGATTACTTTTAATATTATTAGTTTGAGAATAAGTTGTGTTTTTATTCATATTTTGATTTTTTATTACCTTTGTTTGTACCTGTTTTTTTGTGTTATTTACTATTATATTAGTTGTTAATGTATTATTAATACTATTTGACTGTATATCACTATGAGTCTTTGTGGAATTATCATTATTTACAGCTGAAACTGCTGTACTCATAAGTAATATTACTAATAATGCTACTAATAAAAAACTTATTCTCTTATGATTTTTCATAGAATTTTTACCTCCTTTGTAATTATAATTTTTTCTTATTTAATATAAAATTCATTAAATTAAAAATTTATATTAAATTATTTGTACAGGTTTAGTTAAGAAAATAAGTATTTAATTAATATTATATTATTTCTATGTTTTATTATATCTATTTTGTTTATTAAGGTTAGAATTAAAGTTTTTAATTTTATTAGTAAAGCTCTATTATTTTGATAAATAATTTTTTTAAATTAAAATGGATAAAATTAGTAGGATTAACCTTCTAATAATTCTCCATTAGAATCATATACTTTATCTCCACCAGATTTTGTATGTACTACAGTCCATGGTTGATCTAAATGACTGCCATCATCGGCTGTATCTGTTTGATATGAATATTCTACATCATCTCCACTGCTTGAATCGGATTGGGTTTTACTGCTAGATTTTTTGTTAGAACTTGAACTGGCAGCTTGATTATTACTTGATTGTTTATTATTTGCATTATTTAAATTACTACTATTAGTTTGATTAGTGGTATTGTTTGTTTGATTTAATGTTGTATTAGTTTGATTAGTAGTGTTATTAACAGTATTATTTGTTGTTGTATTATTAGTACTACTTGTTGTAGTATAAATAACTCCTGCTAATATTGCTACAATTACAACCAAAGATATAACAATTAATATTCCTTGTTTTCTCAATTTTTAATTCTCCTTTATTCATAAATTAAATAAATAATTTCTAGTATATAATATCTTATTTATAATATTTAAAGAATATAGTTATTTTATACAAGAATTTAATGGATTAAAATCTACTTTTTAATTAGGAATAAAAATAAATTATTTAATTTTATTAATTAAAAAACATAAAAATAAATTATTTTACACTACTAAGTCTTAAGATAATTGTTCTTATATACATTACATAAATAATAAGAGAATAAATAGCAATAAAAAAATTATTAAAGACTATAATTTAATTTCATTTAATATACTTCTAAATATCTTTTCAATGAATTTAGTAATATATAAAACTTATTTTAAATATATATGATTATAAAACGGAAAATATGAGTTGATTTTATGAAAGGTTATGATATTAAAATTAGGTTGGATCATGTTCGTCCATTAATCTGGAGGGATTTAATTATACCATCTGAAATAACATTTAAGGATTTAAGTGATATTATACAAGAAATATTTGGACTTTTAAATTATCATTTGTATTCTTTTTCATTTAATAATGAAACCGAACAAATTATAGATACTGATAGATATGCTCTTGAGACAGATAATCAGATAGATGCTAAAGAAATTAATATAGATAAATACTTTGAAAAATTAGAGGATATTAATTATATTTATGATTTTGGAGATGGTTGGGAATTTACTATAGAAATTAAAAAAGTAGTGGATTACAATAATAGATATCCGACATTAAAACGTTCAAAAGGAAAATATAATCCAATAGAAGATTGTGGAGGTCCTTATGAATTTGAACAAATACTTCGTTTAAAGGATGATCCTCGAAATTCAGAATATTGTGATTACAAAGATATTATAGCCGAACTTGAAGAATTTGATTTAGATTCAGTTAAATCCTCTCTAGAAGAATTAGTACTTTAACAATGATATTCTAAATATTCTTTATACTTTTTTAGATATAACTATTTGACTTTAAAATAATAGAAAAAAAGGAACTTTTTATTAAAAGTTCCTAAGAATAATAATTAGGTAGTAGAAACCATAATTACTTTATCATATATACTACTTTTATCACGAAATGTAATAGCATTATTATCTAGTAAGTTGAGTGATTTACTTATACTATCATTATTTGTAGTTTTAATATTATTTATAAATAGATGTCCTTTTTCATTAGTTAAAATTCCAATTAAAGCAGTTAATCCATTTGGTAAAGTAACTACGTTAATCAAATTTGATTTTTCTATATTTACTGATATATTTTTTTTGCTTGGTTTATATATAAAATTATCTTTATATATTGCAGTTATTGTATAGTTTGTTTGTGATGTTACATAATCTAGTTGATAGTTTGATAATTTAGCTATTCCATTTATTACAGGTACTTCTATTATATTACCATGAGAATTTTTTATTGTTATTCCATCTATTTTAAAAATAACATATCCAGAATTTATATATGATCCATTTTCATCTTTAATTAATGCAGATATTGTAACTTTATCTCCACCTTTTATAGGATTAATAATAGCAGATACTTTTAATGAAGTTATAAATGATACTTTTAAGGAGGTATCATATAATACTGGTTCATTATTATTTTCAAAAGTGTTATTATAAGATAGTACATTACTACTTACATTATTATATATTACTGATCCATTAATTCCATTATTATTCATAAATGTATTATTATATAAAATAATAGTACAAAAATGATTATTACATAATGCTGCTCCATATATAGAAGTAGAATTAGTGATTACTGTATTATTCATCTGTATTAATCCATAATAATTAAAGATAGCTCCACCAGCATTTGGTGATTTATTATTATTTAATATTGAATTTAATATTGTTACATTAGAGTCGTGATTACTAATTGCTCCACCTGTTTTTTCAAATATCTCTTTTTCATAATGAATATTAGGATCTCCCATATCATCAAAAGTATTAAAAGATATTGAGTTATTATTTAATGTAGAGTTACATATTAATAAATTAGAATATGCATAATTATTCAATGCTCCACCATATAACATTGCTTCATTTAAAGTAAATGTATCATTATTAATAGTAATATTACCTTCGTCATTATTTATAGCACCACCTTTAATAATAACTGTATTATTTTCAAATATTGAATTTTCTATAGATCCTTTAGATTTAAATAGATGTATAGCTCCACCATATGTAGCATGGTTATGATTTAATATAGAATTTAAAACTTCTAATTCTCCTATTACAGTAATAGCTCCTCCCCTATATTTTGCATTATTATTATTTAATAATGAATTATTTAAAAATAATTTACTTTGGTAATTATATATAGCTCCACCAGTTACTGCTTTATTATCTATAAAAACAGAGTTCGTTATATTTAATAATGAATTAGATAATTTTATTGCTCCACCATCATTTGATGTATTATTAATAAAATTACACATTATCATATTAGAATTACAATTAAATAGGGATATAGCTCCACCTATAACCTCTGATTTACTATTAATAAAAGAACAATTAATAATATTAGTATTAGATTCTATTTTTATTGATCCAGCACTAACAAGTGCTTTATTATTATAAAACAAAGAATTCACAATATTATTTTGATTATTTTCTGTACTGTTAATATAAATTGCTCCACCATCATATGAAGTACAATTAATAAAAGTACAATTATTTAAATTTATTATTCCTCTAGAAAATATTGCAGATCCTTTATATTTATTATAAGTATTTTGTATTTGAATATTATTGATATTCACAATATAATTTGGACCAATATTAATAAAACTGTTATTATTACCATTAATTACCTGATTATTTCCATTTATTGTAATATTAACCATGTTCTTATTATTGTTTAATAAGATAAGACTTGTAATGTTATAATAACCATAATTAAGATTTATATTATAAGAACCATTATCGACACTTTTCATTAATTTTGACAATTCAGAATAATTAGTAACATTATATTCAGTTTTATTATTTTCAAAAGAATCATGATGATTATTTGAGATATTTTGTTTTACAGAATTAAAAATTACTGTTTTCAAAATATTTGAATCATTGCTAGAATTTTTAGTTTTAACTATTAAACTATTATTTGAATCTTTTATTATTTGCTTATTATTCAAATGACTATCTGTATACTGTGTATTTTCTTTAATATTTTTATTTATTGGATGGTTTTCTTTAATTTCATTATTGATTTTTAACTTATTACTATATTTTATAATATCCTTATTTTCTATTATTTCTTGATTATTATCAATACTTTCTTTAAATGTTAATTTGTTAGTAGTATGATGTGTATTTAAATAGGTCGGTTCATCTGTACTACTATTGTTTGTTGCTGAAACTGTTGTTGTACCAATAAACAAGAGTAATAGTAATATTATGAATGATAATATCAATTTATTCTTATTCATCTTATTTTCCTCAAATAAAAGAGTAAAAGTTTATAATAATAAACAATTATTCTTTTAAGTTATTTTAGTATTGTAAAAAAAAGATATCTGATTTATTAAATTGAATTATTTGTTTTTATGAAATAATGACAAATAAAATAATTCAAATTTTGAAAAATATAATTATAAAAAAGTTTATTCTTATCAACTTAATATAATTATTTTAGATATAATTTAATTTACATAATATTTCAAAGACAATCAAAAGTCTATTAATCAAAAAAATTAATATGAACTTTTATTGTCTTATTCAAGTTTATAAGAACATACTTTTATAGTTTGTTATAAAAAAATAAAAGGATATCGATTAAATTTTCTATATAATTAATTCTGAGGATTAATATAATCTATAAATTAGATTATAATTATATAAATCTTTTAAAAATTATATATGCTTATATTATAAAGATTAAATGGATTAAAAGTATGAATTTATTTTATAAAAATTAGTATGAGTATATAATGAAAATAATAATAATTTATTAATATTTTATGTGCTTGTTATTAATATAACTCTAAATTAAAATCATGTAATTTTTTTGATAGTTAATCATGAGTTAATTTTCTTGTTGAGAAAAAATTAATAGGTATATATCTTATTTAAAATATAATAATGGAGTAATTGTTAAAAATAGAGTTTATAATCAATCTAATAAAAAAAGTAAAAGATAAAAATATCATTTTTTTTAATCTTTTATAAAGTTTCCTTGAGAATATGGTAATTAATTTAATATTTATTTTCTTGAGAATTTGAAATATTTAAGAGCTCCAAACTTTCCAACTTTTGATCTTATCACATCATTTACAATATTTGAAACTATTTCTTGACATACTTCAATTATTGCATTTGTATATGCTTCATCATAATCCTTAAAATTATTTGTATAATCCATATATTCAAATTCAAGAACATCATCTTTTAAAGTCATTCCTGCTTCACTATTAATTTCAGAAATTATACTATTGTATTTATCTAAATCTTTATTTTTCATTTCTTTCAAAAAATTTGATAAACTTTCACTACTATAATCAATTGCGTATAATTTTTCTTGATTTAATGGATAATATTTTTCAAATTTTAAATCTTTTACAGTTTGCATAGTAACACCATATTCTTTTAATTTTAGAAAGTTTTTTCTAAATTTTATTTTAACTTTCTAATATTGATTATAATTTGTTGATAATAATATATAAAACTATTCTAGCTACTAATATTGTTTTTTAAAGTATTATACTGTGTATAATTTAATAAATTGAATAGAGCGTCTAATAAAAAAAAAGATTAAAATAGCAATATCTTTTTATTATATGGATACTTTTCCTTTAAGCGTTTTATACTTATTTATTGTCAATTGACTATTTCTATTTCTTCCTTAATATTTAGTAGTATTTTATTTTAACTATGATAATTTAATTTGAGTTTTTACTTTGTTTAATATTTTGTTGTTAATACTGTTATTTCTTGATTGTTTTTTTCTATTACTTCTTATTTTTTCTGTATCGTGTTCACTGATGAATATGTTACATGTTATATTAAACCAATTAAAAAAAAGAAGTATCAAGATTTTATTGTATTGGAATCAATATATAATAAAAATTAGATTTGAAAAAAATAAATTATTTTCGCTTTTTAAAATGAAAAATAGAATATAAATAAAAATAAGTTTTAATGTTAATATTAAAGATTTTTTTTAAATGTATAACTTATTTATAATAAGAAAAAATATGAAAAGATATTTTCTTATCATATTAAAAAGGTAATGTAATATATCTATTATATATAACAGTTTTATACCAATTATTTATTACTCCAAAGACATTTCGGTTACTTGATGAATCACAAGTATACCATTTTCCATTTACATATACTTCAGACCATACATGACCTACTTGAAGACCACTAGTAAATGTACAATATCCATGAACATATCTAGCTGGAATTCCTGCAGCTCTCATTACTGCTACAACAATATGTGCTAAATCAACACAGTTACCATATTTAGTGTTCCATGTTTTTATTGCTCCATAACGTGTATTAGAATAATAAATATAATCTGTTTTATCGTTGAGGTAACTAAATATTGCAAGAGCTTGATTGTATGTACCTACTATTCCAGAGGTTATTTTCTTTGCTAAGTTTTTTATTGTTGTACTACTAGCTTGACAATTTGTTGTTGCAACTAAGTATTTTGAATAAGTTGATGGTACTGTGTAACTATTATTTGTTCCTTTTAATGAAGCTTCTGAGATCAATTTTGTTGTTGAAGGTAAACTGCTATAGTTTAAATCATAGTACAATATAGCTGAATACATATATATTAATGAATTTAGACTCATTTTTCCAGTAGATGTTGTGATATTATTAGGTATAACTTTATTATCTTGAACATAATTATTAATTATACCTGCTATTCCAATGTAATCTGATTTATTTAGTATTGTTTTATTATTAAAATTATCATTTGTTGTTATTGCTGGATTATAAATAATGTATGAAGCTACGTTTCCATTATTAATTAATGATCTAGTCATTAAATATAAGAATTCTGTTTTTGATACTAATACTTTATTATCTTCTCCCTTAACTGCAATATAATTAGGCATTTCATTATATTTATTTATGTATTTTATAAGATTTTTTGCTGAAGTTTTTATATTTGAATAAGTAAATAGTTCACCTACCATTAATGATGCATTAGAATATGATGATTTATATGCTGTTGTTTGATTGTATTCTGCTTTAATAGTATAACCTTTATAAGCCCAAGAAGATGGAATTAAATAGATTATTTTAGCATGACCTTCTGTGACATTAGCTGTTCCTATAGTTGTACCATTTATCTTAAAGGTAACTGTACCAGTTTTTACAATTTGACCTTCAGTAGTTTTTATCATGGCTGTAAAAATTGTTGTATGTTTATATGCTGCAATTACTGATGATACATTCGTTACAGTAGAATATTGACTTATTGGAATTGTTTTATTTATTTGAGAACTTTTATAACTACTAAATCCATTATATACTGCTGTAATTATATATTTATTAGTATTTAATTCAGGTAATGTATAATTCAATATTGCTCTTTCATTAGTAACATTTATAGTTGTTATATATTTATTGTTAATTTTAAAAGTTACAGTTCCTTTATTTAGATAATTTGTATTATTATCTTGTATCGTTGCTATAAATTGATAATTCTGATATGGATAAATTGTTGAATTATTTATTTGAATATTAACCGTAGTATTTACCTTATTTGATATAATTTTTAATGTATCTTTTCCCGTAGATTGGTTATATCCTATTGCTCCATTGTAAATAGCTGTTATTGTATAATTCTTAGATGTCCAATAAGTAGGTATTGTATAATTTAATAATGCTATACCTTTTGATATTGTAACTGTACCAATAGTTTTAGTATTTATTTTAAATGTAACTGTACCATTTTTTACAAAAGCATTTGTATTTGTTTTAATAATTGCTTTAAATAATGTTAATGCATCATTATAACTTGATACTGATTTAACATGTGTTATTGTATTATAATTTAGAATATTTAAATAACCAGTAGTATTTGAAGTTGTATAATTATTAGAACTATTATAAAATACAGTTATTGTATAGTTTCCTGGACTTACTATAGGTGTAGTATAATTAATTCTTGCTTTTCCATTTATTACATTCGCATAACCAATAATAGTGTCATTAAATTTAAAAGTTACATTACCTCCAGTTATATATTGATATTTATTATCAACTACTGTTGTAGTAATTGTATGTATCTCATAAGGATATGCTGTTAGATTACTAACAGACATTTTAACTTTGATACTATTTAAAGTACTATTTTGAATTAATGTATCATTTGTATAAGTTAAATTTTGAATATCATTCCCTTGAGGGTCATCTGTTAATATTTCAGTTTTTGTGCATTGATTAACTGTAATTGTTTTATTGTTTATTTGAGTATTTAGATTGTTATTTGATTTATTTTCAGAAGAAACTTTTAATTGTTTACTATTAAACTTTATATCTGAATTATTCTTTATTTTAGTATTTAAAGAATTATTATATATTTGTTTATCATTATTTGATTTTGAATCTCTTATTAAATTATTATCAGTATTATTGATTATTGATTGTGTAGGTGTAGATATTAAAGTTGTTTGATTTTGTGAATTTTCTGAAATGATAGGGATATCTGAATTTGTAGAGTTTGTTGCTGTTACTGCAGTTATTGATATTAAAATTAGTCCGATTAAAAAAATTAATTTAAAGTTTAACTTAATAATTTTACCTCCTATGATTTATTATAATATTTAATATATCTAATTATATATTAGCTAAATATTAATATTATATTTTTTATAGTTTTCAAAAATATGTATCAATTAATATTTATTTTTTAATATCTAATAAAAATAGTATAATAAAAAAAAGTTATAAATTTTAATAATCAATATAAAAACTAAATTTTATTTTTCTTTTTCAAATTCTATTCTAAATCCAGTTCCTTTACAATCAAGGATAGATAATGTTCCACCAATTTGTAATGTAAGATTTTGTACAACAATTAAACCTAAGTTTGAGAAATTATCTAAATCGATATTATCTGGTAATCCAATACCATCATCTTCAAAAGTAAATATATACGTCTTACCTATTTTTTTAAATCCTATATACATATTACCTTTAGTATCATGAGGAAATGCATATTTAATCGTATTATTTACTAATTCATTTATAATTAGTCCTAAAGGTATTGCTTGTTCCATATCTAAATCTATTGAATCAATATTTGAATGAAAATCAATATCTGAATTATACATATCAAATAATGATTTGATCAATGATTCAGTATAATCTTTCATATTCACTTCAGATAATGATGTTGATCCATATATTTTTTCATGAATTAATGCCATAGAATATATTCGATCTTGTGTATTTGCTAGTATTTGCTCAGGACTTTTATTATAGTTCATATTTAAATTAATTAAACTTAATATAATCTGTAAATTATTTTTTACTCTATGATGTACTTCACTTAATAATATCCTTTTGTCTTTTAATGCACTTTCTAATTTACGCTCATAGATAGTTTCACGAGTGATGTCCTGATTAAAACTCACACGATTAATCAAATTATCATTTTCATCATATTCATGATGCATTACAGTTTTTATATATTTAATTTTACCTTTACCAGTTATTACTCGTTGTTTAAATTTGATATCAGGATATTTTGGTGATAATAAACTAATACATCTATTTCTAACATCAAAATCTTCATCAATAACAAAACGTTCTATGAGATTATTTGTATCTTCAATCTCATTAGGATCAATTTCTAATAAATCAAATATTTCCGGTGTCCATTTAGAACTATATAAATTATCAGAATAACCCATTGCAGTTTTACTAACTGATTGAATTCTATTTAAATTATCTTCCAATCTTAATGTTTCATTTAAAGTATTACGTAAGTCTTTTAAATATAACTGTTCATTAGTAATATCCTGACAAAAAGATACAATATTTAAATCATTATTAATTCGATTAACATTAATATAAAAATGAAGATACTTTAGATTACCTTTAGCAGTTCTTATTCTTATAATACCATCACTAGACTCTTTTCCATTATGCAATTCCGCATAAGCTTTTTTTATAATAGGAATATCTGAATCTATTATAAAATCCCATGAAATATCTTTATTAACATCATCTTTGGATGGTTCTGTTTCTAAAATTTCATATAATTTTGGAGAACGTATAAACTTACCATTTATAACATTAGTTACACCTATATTACTTACTGATTGAATAAAATCAAAATTAGTTTTTAATATCAATGATTCATTATTTTCTTTTTCAACTTGTTTTTTATTTAATTCTTCTTGAGTAACATCATTATGAATAACCATAACTGCAGGTTTACCTTCATAAATAACATAACTACAATCTAAAATAAAGGAATACTTTAATTTATCGCATTTATTAATTTTAATACTTGTTGAATAAGAAAACATTTTATTATCAATAATTTTATTAATAGTTTCATATAATTTTTCAACAGTATTCTTATTTGAAACTATATAATCAAGTTTTTTACCAATAACATTATCATAACCATTTTCACTACATAATTCCAAATATTTTTTGTTACATTTAACAAAACAGCCATTTTGGATAATAGATATGGCATTACAATCCCTTTCAAAAAGTGTTTTTTGTTCCATGGATAAATAAGTATAATCAGTTTCATCTTTTGCAATAGAAAATAATAAATCATCAATTCGTGATATATCTACATTTAATTTTCTTTTAAGAATAGACTTATCATAAAATTCTATAAAGATTTTTTGAGATTTTTTCGTATTATACACTTCATTAATCATATTTAGTATTATTTTATTTTTATCATTTGCAAAAAATATTTTTGATATAGATAAACCTTTAATCTCATCAAGATTTAAACTAGAATATTTTAAGTATGTTTTATTTAAAAAAATAGTACTGAAATCATTAGAATTTTTAATTGGACTATACACACCAACAAGATAATCTAATTTATCTAATATTTTTACATTAATATCTTTAAGATCAAAATTGTTTTTTATTTTTTCAAAAGAACAATTATCATAATTATCATTTAAATCAAAACTATCCATCTCAACTTGATTTTCATCTAAAATAACTATTTTTACCATTACAAACTGTTCTCCTTAAAAAGAATTTCTCTCTAATTAATTTTTTAAGTTACGCAAGAGTTAATTAAATTTAAAATTTTTATATCATATTTTTATATCATTATAACATTTTATAATGAATCATTACAAAAAGCATTACTATTAATAAGAAAATTAAAATA
>CAYNSJ010000058.1:0-16783 GCA_964399835.1 uncultured Methanobacteriaceae archaeon
AAATAATACTAAGTAATAATCATAAATTAAATTGTATTATTGTCGGACACTCATATTTTTAAAAAGAACTAAAGAGAAATTATTTTTATAATAATTTCATGCTTTTTATTTATTCGTCTACAATTTCTACTTCAGTTTTTTTAGGTTCTTCTGTTTCTTCAGTATCTTTTTTATCTTTTTTATCTGATTTTTTTTCTTCTAATGTAATTTTTTTGTTTAAAATTACGTAGTCACCGATACCGTTTATATCGTCATTTGTTATAACTTTTGCTAATTTAGATTTTCCAAAAGAAGATGATCCTTCTACTTCAAGTTCATTAATTTCTAATTTTTCAAAATCAATATCTACTGATGAAATTTTACCACATTCATTTCCATTTATGTCTAAAACTTTTTTTCCAATAAGTTCATTAATTTTAATATTTTTTTCATCATCTAATATTTTATCTGTAGTTTTATCAGCTAATGATTCTTTAGTTTCAGATACTTGTAAATAATCTCCAATAGTTAATATTGAGTCACAAGGGATGTTGTAATATTTTTTACTTATAGGATTTCCTACTGATCCGTATAATGTATCTAATTTAAATGTGTCTAAGTTGAATTTCATCTCTGCAATTTTACCTAGGTCGTATGCACTTTTGTCAATTATTTTCATTCCTATTACTTCTTTAGCGTTCATCTTTTCTTAATCTCCTTGGGTTGTTGTTAATAAATTTTTAATCTAAATTTATTATTTTTACTATTTAATCTTTTAGTTATACTTTGATATATATATTATTATATATATAATTTAGTATATACTTATTCTTTTATATGAATAATTGTTAATTAATTGTATTTTATATTAATAATTTATTTATTATATTGAAAATTGTTTATTATTTATTGATATATTTTATTTATTTTATATTCTATTGATTATTTATTTTCACATATGTTAAATAGTTTAATTGTTGTTTATTTTTAGCTATTTGTACTATTTTTGAATTCACTTACAGTTAATAAAGGTTCAAATGAAATGTTTCTTTTTTCAAAAGAAATTTTTGCTCCTTCTTCCCTATCTACAATTACAAAGGCTTTTTTTATTATACCACCATTGTCTTCAATTACATCAATAGCTTTTATTAAAGAACCACCAGTAGTAGTTACATCTTCTACAATAATGACTTCATCACCTTTAACTAATTCACCTTCAATTTGTTTGCTGGTACCATATGATTTCTTTTCTTTTCTAATCATAAGCATTGGTTTTTTAGAGATTAATGATGTTGCAGTAGCTATAGGAACTGCACCTAAAGCAGGTCCTGCAATTTTATCTATTTTTTCATCTTTTATAGAATCAGTTATCATATGAGCTACTGTATCAAGTATTTCAGGTTCTGTAATAGCTTTTTTCATATCAACATAATAATCACTTTGTTTACCTGAGGATAATGTGAAATTACCAAATTTTATTACATCATTTTCTTTTAATAATTTTATTAGTTTCTGTTTATAATCAGTCATTGTTAATCATACCATAATAATATTTAAAAATAATAAGGTTAAATGGTGGTTATTAATAGTTAATCATAGATTATTAAATTTCATCTTCATATTCAAGTTCTTCAATTAAAAGTTCTGCTTCATCAATGGATTTTTTAAGTACAACTTTATCTCCTACTATGTTAACCATTTCAAATGGTACAACAATTTCACTTTTTGAGATACCAATACTTTCAGATATTCCACCTTTTGTTACAATTAATGATTCTGCTGAATTAGAAGCAGTATCAAATTCTATATCTTTAATTTTTCCCATTATTACAGCGGTACTATCTAATACTTCTTTACCAATTATGTCATCTACGACACGCATTTTTTCACCTTTTTTTTAAGAATTGATTTTAATTTTTTATTATTTAAATCTTTATAATTTAGTTTATCTATATTTTATTTATTTTATATTATAATTAGATATATTTATTTACTTCTAATTTATATTATCATTTAAATTATTTCTTTTCTTATCTTTTTTATATTTTAATGTTATAGTTTATTATATTATTATTTTATTCTTAATAAATTTTAAAAATTAGTAACATTTTTTACTCTCTAAAAAAAATAAAAAATGAGTAGTAAATGATATTATACATTTAAAGATTCTTCATTTTTATTTGTCTCAGGTAAATATTTATCTTTTGCTCTGAGGAATATTTTCTTAAACCATGTGTAAGCTATAAGAAGTAATACTAAATTTACAACAGCGTGAATTGTATCATTAGGTACACTTGCAGCATATACTGAAACTAGTGTTCCTGCAGTTAATGGCATGAAGAAAAACATTGATAAATTTGTAATCCAGCCATAGATATATCCCCATGCAAAACCAAATATTCCACGAATTGGTAAACTATCCATTTTACTTGAGACAAGTCCTGCTGTGAATCCCATTAATCCCCATGCAATCATTTGATATAAGGTCCAAGTTCCAAGTCCAAATATTAAGTCAGATACAACAGCTGTTAATATTCCTACTAAAAATCCTGTATCCCTTCCGAATACTACTCCGGCCATAATTATGAGAAATGATGCTGCTTGAACTCCACTTCCCATACCAATTAATTTTCCAACTACTGATATAGCTACTAACATTGCAAGTAATACTATATATTCAACACTAGGTTTTGATTTTTCAAATAATCTAAATACAGAACCTACCACACCTATAATGATAAGAACTGATAATATAATTGTTATTAATGTTACTGTATCCATTGTTTTTCAACGTCCTTTAAAGTTATTGCATTAGGTATATAATTTTTTACCATACGATTTACAAAAGTGGTATAAAAATTGTTATTAGAGAATATTTTATTAGGTGTATTATCTAGTTGTAATGATCCGTCAAAGACCATAATACAACGTTTAGCATTCTCAGCAACAAATGTTAAATCATGTGTAGTCATAATTATTGTTATGCCTTCATTGTTGAGTTTATTTAATACTTGACTTAATTTAAGATTAGATATAGGATCTAATCCTTTATTTGGTTCATCTAAAATTAATACATCTGGTTTATCTAATATTGCTTTAATAAATGCTATTTTTTGTTGTTCCCCTCCACTACAGTCATAGGGGTGATTTTCTAATAAGTCATCAATTTCAAAAAAGTTTACTAACTGTTTTACATAATCAGATATTTCAACAGGTTTTGTTGTTTTGTCTGATTTATTTTCAGTATTCTCTTTTTTATTCAACAATTTAATCTTTTTAAGATTCTCTGTTTCTAATTTAGATTCAATTACTCCGGACAATTCTTTTTTGACAGTATCTTCTGTAAATTGTATCATTGGATTTTGATGTACAAAAGAGATTCTAAGATTCTTATCATATTTTACAGAGCCTTTTATAGGATCTAATATACCAGCTATCAATTCAAGTAATGTACTTTTCCCTGTTCCATTGCCTCCAATGATTGTGATATATTCTCCTTTACTAACATCTAAATTAATATCTTTTAATACAACTGCTTCTTTGGTGTAACCAAACCATAGATTTTTAACTTTTAAAATAGTATTATCTGATTTTTTAAGTGTATTATCAACAGGTTTTAATTGAGTTTCGTTTAAGGAATCCTTTATGAAGTTGAGTTCTTTCATTCCTTCTCGTACACTTAATACATTAGGTCGATTTTTTAAATTTTCAAAATTTTCTTTTAATAACAAACCGATTTTTGTTACTTCAGGCATGTAATATTTAAATATTTCATCTTCTTTTATGTCTGTACATATGTCTCTAGAATTATTATTGTATTTTAAGTTTCCATCTTGAAGATATACTACTTTATCAGCAAAAGGAAATATGTTATCTAGTTTATGTTCTGTTACAATAATTGTAATTGAAAATTCTTCATTTAATCTTCTTAGCATTGTTAAAAAGTCATAAGATGCTATAGGATCTAATTGACTTGTTGGTTCATCTAAAAGTAATAGTTTTGGTTCTAATACTAATAATGAACAGAGATTTACCAGTTGTTTTTGTCCTCCAGATAATTCATTTACATCATTATGTAATAATTTATCTATTCCAAAAAAAGCGGCCATTTCAGATATTCTATTTCTTATTTCTTCTGTTGGTAAACCAATATTTTCTAAAGGAAATGCTAGTTCTTGTATCACGGTATCTGTTACAATTTGACTATCAGGATTTTGAAACATTAATCCAATATCGCAAGCTGATTCTTTTTCTGTGAGTTGATCTAATTTCTTATCATTAAATATTATTTCTCCAGTTGTCTTTCCTTTTGGTTTTAACTCTTTTTTGATGTTATGTAATAATGTGGTTTTACCTGAACCAGAAGGTCCACACATTAATACAAATTCACCTTCTTCTATTTTTAAATTTAAATTCTTTAATACAGTCGTATCTTCATAACTGAAATTAAAATCATTTATTTCTAGGAATGCCATAATATTCTCTCCCTTATTTCTATAATGATAAATGGTAAGAATAGTACAATATAAGCTAAATAATATATATTTAAAGGTATTTGACTAAATTTGAAAGTAAATACGGGATATATATTAATGTGACCTATTCCATTTACATAACCAATAATAGACAGTATAGTACATACGGCTATTACTATGGCTAAAATTTTATCAGTTTTGTTAAAATTATAATTTAGGTAACTTGTTCTTTTTGTAATGTTGTAACCTCTTGCTTTCATTGATGAGGCTGTCATCATTGATTCTTCTAATGACCAAGATACTACAGATCCTAAATTATGTGCTGTTTCTTCTGCTTTTTCTTGAAGTGAAGGTTTATTGTTCCGATTTTTTAGTTTAGATAATCTTGATAATTCTTGGCTTCGTTTTTTAATTAAAGGTATAAAACGTAGTGCCATTATTATTATCATTCCTAAATTTGGAAATTTTTTTGAGAATACATATAACATATCTTGGTATGAAACGTATCTGTTGTATGATACAAAAGCTAGTACAATTAACATGAATGATATTGCCATGATTATACCATACACTAATGCTTCTACTGTTATATAGTAAGATCCAATAATAGGTACATGTGTATTACCTACATGTGTAAATAATGTGTTTAATAATGTTATTACAAGAGTTAATGGAATAAACGCTTTTGCTGTATTTTTTAATTCAGTTGTAGCACCTTGAAGGACTACAAGAATACTCATTAATATGGCAAATGCCATCATGTAATATGGGTTATTAAACATGAATGCAAATATTATCAAAATAAGATAATACAAAATAAATATTATTGGATGGATTTTATTAAGATTCATATTTTAAACCATTTTTTATTTTTTATAAATATTACTATATTTAACACTAGTTACTTTTATTCTTTATGTATGCAGTCATTAGGTGTTTCATATTATAATATTATATTATAATAATCAGTTTAATTTAAAACTAACAATAATTATATTTCCATTTTAATTTTCAGTTATTATAAAAGGAAATAGCATAAAAATTATTAAAAAATTATTAATCAGGAACATTAAATAAAAAATCAAAGTAAAATAAATTATATAATATAACAATAAGGAAAGGTATAAAATGAAAATATATATACTAGATGCATCAGCAATAATAAATGGATTTTACTCAAAAGATTCATTGAATTTAATGCCTCCTTCAGCAGTATCAGAAATTAAAGATATTAATTCTAAGATGAGATTAGAAAACTGTATTGACAATGGATTTTTAAAAATAGAAGATGTTAATATAGATCAATATTTACAAAATATATTGATATCTTCTGGTGATTTAATGAGATTATCTAATACAGATAAAGAAATCATTGCATTAGCACTCAAATATAAAAATGAAGGAAATGATGTGATAACAGTTACTGATGATTATTCAATGCAAAATACATTAAAAATATTAAATATTAAATTCAGAACTGTACGGACTAAAGGAATTAAAAAAACTATTAAATGGCAAAGACTATGTAAAGGATGTAGAAAAGAATATCCTGCAGATAGTACTGAAGAAATATGTGAAATTTGTGGATCACCGATCATAAGAAAAAGAGTTAATGCACGTAGTAATCATTAAATTAAATAGTAGGAAGGATTAAATGCCAAATAAAAAAATTGGTGTAATAGTACATGGACCAGGAATAATAGATTCTGGTTATGCAAAAAAAATAATTAATATACTAAGGAATTATGGGGATGTTACAGCACGTTTAGGTGGTACTATGGGCCGTACTGCTGTAATTGATGCAAATTTAGAAAATGAGATAAATATTAAAGATAAATTATTACCAAGTCAATCAGTTAAATTATTATCTAAAAATAATGATATTTTATTTTTATTAAATTATGGAAAATCAATAGTAACTGGTCATACATTTGGATATAAAGTATTTCATAGATCTGGTAATGTTAAGTTAATACAAATAGAACGACCTGGAGAATCAGATGGTACTATAATACCATGGAATACTAATGATCCTATAATAAACTCACTTTCTGATAAGTTAAAGTTAACAATAACCAAACAAAATGATGTTGAAAAATTTGTAAAAAATCAAACAGGTTATGAAAATGTAGATATTCTTATCAAACGAAAAATAGCAGGTGTGTCCCCTGGTGAGAATATCATGGTTAATGGAACTGTTATTGGTCAAGCAACATCTTCTAATTTAACAATAATATCAAAAGATAATAATATTATTGATCTTAATGGTGGTACTATTAAAGGTCATGGTATAGAAAAATTAGGTCAAGTTGATATTAAAAAAGCAATAGTAAAAACTGGTCTACTTAGAAAAAATGATCAAATAAAACCTAGAATAATAGAACATACTAAAAATTCCACATTAAAAGCAGTATATTTAGATCATGCAGCAGAGGATATTTATAAATATTCAACATCAGACATATTAGTTAGTGTTGGAGATGATACAACACTTTTATCTTCAGATATATTATATAGATTCAATGTACCAATTATAGGTATAACTGATGGAGATTTAGATAAAGTTGTTGAAAAAGGATTTAAATCTAAAGATTCTATAATTATACAAGTTCAATCAGGGTATGATGATATAATAGGACATTTAATATATGAAAAAATATTTGATTATAAATCTATTATTACAATTGATAATTTAAAAAAATTTAAAGATCAAATTATAACAGTTATTAAAGAATCGGATGTTGATTATGAAATTGTTGAAAAACAATTAAATTAGTATAATAAAACAAAATATCATATATATTATTATACAAAAAAAGGTTTAAAAAAAATTAATGGAGATATTCATTTTGGATTATGATGAAATTATAAATTCAATAAGAACATTTAAAGGAGTTACACGAAAACATTCTATTTCTGATGTAAGAGAAAAATTAAAAGATGTATATAACATTTCTGGTGATGTTTATCTTGCATTTGGTGATGATGCAGCAGCTATTGATATTGGTAATGATCAGTTAATGCTTTTAGCAACTGATGGGATTTGGGGATCATTAATGGAACTTGATCCTTGGTGGTCTGGTTATTGTTCAGTATTGGTTAATGTTAATGATATTGCAGCTATGGGTGGTCTTCCAATGGGTATGACTAATGTATTATCTTCTTCTGATATTGAAGTAACTAATAAAATTATGGAAGGTATTAAAGAAGGAGTTAAAAAATTTGGTGTACCTATGGTTGGTGGACATACACATCCAGATACACCATATAATGCATTAGATGTTGCAATAAGTGGTATAGTTGAAAAAGATGCTATAATACCAAGTTGTGGTGCTGAAGTGGGTAATGATGTTATTGTTGCAATTGATTTAGATGGTTCTGTATATAAAGATACAGAAATTAATTGGGATACTACTTCTGATAAAACACCTGAATATGTACAAAGTCAAATAAGATTAATGAATACTATTGGAAAAAAACAGTTAGTTACAGCAGCTAAAGATATTAGTAATCCTGGTATAGTAGGTACATTAGGAATGCTTCTGGAAGCATCCAATAAAGGTGCAGAAATTAATCTAGACTCTATTCCAAAGCCTGAAAATATAGATTGGATAAGTTGGCTTAAAATGTATCCGGGATCTGCATTTGTATTAACAAGTAAAAAAGAAAATACTGATGAAACATTAAAATTACTTAACAGTTGTAATATCACAGCTCAAAAAATAGGTTCTGTAACTGATGATAAAAAGTTATCTATGACTTATGAAAATCAGAAAAAAACAGTATTTGATTTTAATTCAGAGATTATAATGGGATTTTCTGAAGATCGATAATTATTATTAACTTTTTATTATTTCATTTTCCACTTCTTTTTTAAAAATTATACAATTTAATATTTCTTTTTAGCTATTTTTTAAATAATAAAAATATTTACATGTAATAAAAAACTTAATATTAATCAAATAAAAAAAATAAATTTTTAAATAAAATAATTTAATTGAAAGATAACTACTTTAGTTTTATTATATTATTTATATCGAGGCGAAATACATGCATGTAAAAGTCAATAATGTTGAAATTGAATTGGATGAAGGTTCAACTGTTGAAGATGCAATAAAAAGTACTAATGCTCCATATCAGGAGGGTTGTGCAATAGCATTAATTGAGGGTCGTCAAGAACTTGAAAATCATGTAGATAAATATAAGTTTTTAACAACTAAAGGTAGTATTATAATAGAAATATTACCAAACGTACCAGAATTAACTGAGTTCTGGAAAAAACATTATAAAGAGTTTATCTCAAAAGATATCAGGTGGACTACAACAAGTGAAGCAGCTGTAGGACCTGTAGAAACAGAACTTGAACCAACTCATAACGAATATTTATATAACCGATGGGATGTACTTCTTAGTTTATCTGGATTTTCTAACGAAGCTACCCATGTTATATTCTCTAAAAATAAACATAGATCAATTTATGGAGTACCAGGTTATAATAAAGGTATTTTTGCGACAGTTGTTGGTGGAAAAAGAACAATAGCCAACTTAAGAAATACTGATCAAATTTTAGATATACAACCTGTAATTGAAAGAAAAAGTATAGTAAATAGTGCAGCTGTTACAGATTTTGATACTGAACTTAGAAACAATAATGAATTATATACTTACTTAGAAGTAGAAGCAAATCCAGAAGCACCAATTTCATTTGAACATTTTCTTAAATTAATAGATGATGGTACGTTGAAAGTAGATTATGAATCTGAAACATTTATAGGGTCCTATGGTTTAAAAGGATTAGAAAAAGATGCGGAAGATATTAATAAAAGAAAACGTGGTTATGTAACTTTAAGAAATAAAGGAAAATCAGTAGGATGTATCTACATATATCGTGAAGAAAGAGTATCTGTAGATTCTCATAATACTGTTGGATATGTAACAAATGGTATTCAAATATTAGATACAGTCAAAGAAGGAGATAAAATTACTGTAAGAACAAAACCTGAAAAAATATCTACAGTAGCTTTAACTCAAAGTGAGGCTGATAAATATCTAGATAGTATTGGAATAGAACATGAACGTGATGGTTTAACTGATGATGATGCTATTGTTGTAGCTCAAGATCCTTTGTATACTATTGATGTAGATAAACAAAAGAAAATTAAAACATTAGGTGTTCCAAAAGAGGAGTTTGTTGAAATAGAATTATATGATGAGGAATCTCCAAGTTCTGTATGGTACTTTAAAAAGATCACAGGATTACTTGATGGTGATGTTGGACATTTACGGGTAAATCTTGCAATTAAAGAAATGAATATTGTAATGTTTAAACAGGTAAATAAAGAAGCAAAAGGTTTAATTCCTGAAAAATTACCTGATGGAATTGTACATGCATGGGAAATTTGTGTAAGTAATACTGCATGTAAACATGTTGGTACAATTGGTGTTAGATTTGAGGATAATAAAGAATTTGGTCCAACTGGTGAATCATTTGGTAGTAGTAATGTAATTGGTAAAGTTATAAAAGGACAAGAGAATCTTAAAAATTTAAAAGAAGGAGATACTGTTTATGTTACAACAAAATAATCATCCTGATACAGAATTTTGTCACATTCCCATGGGTGATGGAACAGAAAGAGAATCAGATCAAAAAGGTAAAATAAATCGTATGGTAATACTTGGACCAGAATGTAAAGTAAGTTCAAAAGAATTGTTAAGTTTTCTTCACATGCAAGAACTTCCATTAAATATTCGTCTTACATGTTATGGAGCAAATATAAATGGATATCCTGAAAATGTATTAAAAGCTACAAGTGCAGTTCGTAAACTTGATCCCGCACATATATTTATTAAATTTAGAGGTTTCCCACCAGGTGACCCACGTAGATGTCGTGCTAAAAGAGGAGGAGCTCGTGAAGGATTCCATCAATTAGAGGCTGAATATCGATTATTGCCTGATGTAAGTTATGCATTAGAACATCCTGAAAGAGTTGAACAAACAGAACAATTAGATTTAATAACCTCTGGAAAAATGGATGTAAATGAATTGGTTGATATTATCAAAGAAGTTGAAGAAAAAGATATTTAGTTAAGAATCTTTTAGAAGTCTTTTATATGAAAATAGCTATATTTCCAGAAAGTTCAACAATTTTAGTAAATTTAGTTCAAAAAAATGGGCATGAAATAATTACAATACAGGATTTACAAAAACAAAAAAGAAAATCTTCAGATCCTGATGATTATGAATTTGATAAAAGTAGTCCTCCATTTAATATGACTGATCAAAATCCTATTGATGGACTTAAATATGCGGCTATTGAGGTACCTTCTGGTGTACGCGGACGTATGTCTTTACTTGGACCTATAATTGATGAAGCAGATGCTGCAATTTTATTAAATGGAGCACCTCTTCATTATAAAAATGACATGTATGATAAATTAAATGATCTTATATTATTTGCTTGTGATGGTTGTGCTAATACAACAAAACTTGTGAGGGTATTAATTAGACAAAAGAATATTCCATTTTTAGATTTGGATTATCCCACAACACGTGAGTCAATAATAAAAATGATTGGAGAGATTAATAACTTCCTTTCTAATTTAGATAAAAGAAAATCAGTTAAAAAAGAGTCTGGTGTGACTTACTTAACAGAAAATTCAACACATGTAACATATGATTTACCTAGTAAGATATCTTTAGAAGAATTGACGGATGTTATTAAAGAAGTAGAAAAAGATAAAAAAAGTAGTTGATGAAAATAAATATAATTAAGAATAAGAGGTTTTTTTATGAAAGTAGCAATATTCCCACCTAATTCACTGATATTGGCTGATATGATAGAACGAAACGGTCATGAACCATTAGTAGTACAAAAACAAATGCAAAAAAAAGTTACAAGTCCAGAATTAGATGCACCTCCATTTAACATGACTGAACAAGATCCTATTGATGGACTTAAGTATGCAGCTATTGAGGTACCTTCTGGTGTACGTGGACGTATGGCTTTATTTGACCCTATAATCGATGAGGCAGAAGCTGCAATAATTATGATGTATGCACCTTACGGATTTGGATGTGTAGGTTGTAATAGGTCAAGTGAGTTATTAACATTCTCATTAAGAAGAAAACAAATTCCAGTACTTGAATTAGCTTATCCAAATTCAAGAGATGAAACAGTTGAGATGGTACATAAAATCAATACATTTCTTAAAGACTTAAATGAATCAGCAGTGGAGGAAGAATAATGGTTAAGATAGCACAATTATCTTGTGGTACTGAATATAGTGGTATCCAAAAAGAGATAGAAAAAGCAGCAGAAACATTTGGTGCAGAAATGGTGTTACCTGATGTAAATTTAGATGATATAGATGAAGCATATGAAAAATTTGGTTTAAGCTGTGCTAGTTCAAGTCTTAGATTAATGATTGCAAGGGCTATGTCTTTAGTAGAAGGAAAAAATGAAGCAGATGCAGTATTTATATGTACTTGTTTTAGATGTGCAGAAGCTGCTATAGCAAGAAATGAAGTAAGAAGATTAATACAAAATAATACTGATTTACCTGTTGTAACATATTCCTTCACTGAAAAAACTAAAGCTTCAGAATTATTTATACGTATGGAAGCATTAACAACTGTAGTAGCAAGAAAATCAATACTTGCTAGAGAAAAACAAGAAGGATTAACTTTAGGTGTAGATAGTGGATCCACAACAACCAAAGTAACCTTAATGGAAGATAATAAAATTATTGGTACTGGTTGGTTACCAACTGGAGATGTTATGGAATCAGCTCAAAAGGGTATTGATCAAGCATTAGAAAATACTGAATATAAATTTAGTGATATTGAAGCTTTAGGAACTACTGGTTATGGTCGTATGACTATAGGTAAGAAAATGCATGCACAATTAATTCAAGAAGAATTATCTGTTAACAGTAAAGGAGCTGTATTTTTAGCGGATGCTCAAAAAGGTGAAGCAACTGTACTAGATATTGGTGGTATGGATAACAAGGTAATTACTGTAAATAATGGAATACCAGATAACTTTACTATGGGTGGTATATGTGCAGGAGCATCTGGAAAATTCTTGGATATGACTAGTAAAAGACTAGGTGTAGATATTACAGAACTTGGACCATTAGCTCAACAGGGTAATTATAAAAATGCTACATTAAACAGTTATTGTATTGTATTTGGTATACAAGATTTAGTTACTTCATTAGCTGGTGGAGCTCAAGAAGCTGATGTAGCAAGTGCTGCTTGTTATTCTGTAGCAGATCAGGTGTATATACAACAATTACAAGAAATTGATATACGTGAACCATTAATACAAGTAGGAGGAACTTCTCTTATAGCAGGACTCGTAGATGCTGTACAAGATATTCTTGGTGGTATAGAAATAATAGTCCCAGATTATTCACAATATATTGGCTCAGTAGGAGCAGCACTATTAGTATCTGGTTTAAAAGATACTGATGTAGACGACAGTAAAAAATTCTAATACAAAAAAATACGGAGGAATCCAAAAATGTATGTAGAATGTTATGATGAAGAAGGTGCAAGAGTATACGATATGATACTTAGATATACACTTCAAGATTTACAACTTGCTCGAGCAATAAAAGCTATAAAAGTATTTATAGATCCACGAGAAGCATTATTTATTGGAGTAGTTAAATTAGAAAAAGCATCAACACCAATATACTTACCTGATATGGCATCATATAAAATGGAAGATGGGGATTTAAAAATAACCATAGACAACGAGAATTATACACCTCATTTATTAAAAGAACTTTGGCAAACAGCTGGAAGAGTAAATGTATTACAACCAGATAGATACAAAGTGACAGTCAAAGAACCTAAATTTGATCCAGAAACATTACTAGTACATAATCCATCAAAAGAACTTAAAAGAAAAGTATATGATGCACTTTTCAGAATAATGCCTGAAGGATTTAGAATGACACGAAATGCTAGTGAAGGTAATATGGTATGTTTAATGAGTAGTGATGAAATAATCGATGAAAAATGGAATAAAAAATTTGAAGAAGTAATAGAAGAAGTAAAAAACCAATAAAAAAAAATATTTTTATATTCCTATAAAAATTAAGAGGGTGTTATTTGATGAGAAAAGATATAAGTGAAGAAGAAAAACCAAAAGTTTTACTTACTACTGAAGATCAAAAAGCAAAACATTTTGCTCATATTACTATGGTACATCCATGTTTTAATGAAAAAATACATGATAAAGTAGGGAGAGTACATATTCCAATAGCACCTAGTTGTAACATACAATGTGGGTTTTGTTCACGAAAATTAAATAAAGAAGAAAATAGGCCAGGAGTGGCTTCATGTATAATGTCAATAGATGAAGCATTAAAACATATTGAAAAAACAACAAAAGACTCACCAATAACTGTTGTCGGTGTTGCAGGACCTGGTGATTCATTATGTAATGAAAATACATTAAAATTATTTAGACAAGTACGTAAACAATTTCCTGATCTAATAATGTGTATGAGTACTAATGGTTTACTAGCACCAGAAAATGCGGAAGAAATAGCAGAAGTAGGTGTAAAAACAGTAACTATTACTATAAATGCTGTAGATCCTGAAATAGGAAAAGAAATTTATGATGATGTATTTTATCATGGAAAAATGTATCATGGAAAAGAAGCAGCAGAACTACTACTAAAAAATCAATTAGAAGGAATACAAATGTTAACTGATCGTGGTGTAGTAGTAAAAGTAAATTCTGTATTAATCCCTGGAGTAAATGATAAACATATGGTTGATATTGCAAAAACAGTAAAAGCAAAAGGTGCTTCTTTAATGAATATATTACCATTAATACCATTAAATAAATTCAAAGATACAAAACCACCAAGCTGCGGAATGTTAAGTGATGTACGTGATGAAGTAGAAGAAATAATACCTGTATTCAGAGCATGTACACAATGTAGAGCAGATGCTTATGGAATACCTGGAAATCATAAAAAAGATAACCATCTAGACTTAACACCTGCAAGTCACTACTAAAAATAATTCTTCCCCCTTAAATCTTCTTTTTCTAAATAAACTAAATAAAAATTTCAAAACCAATGGAGATAATTTCAAATGATTAAAACATTATACTGGAAAAATAATAAATTATACTTATTAGATCAAACATTAATTCCCCATGAAAAAAAGTACTATGAATGTAATACATATCAAGAAGCAATAAATGCTATAAAAACAATGAAGGTAAGAGGAGCACCAGCAATAGGAGTTACTGCAGCATATGCAATGGCATTAGCAGAAATAAATAATAATGATATGGATATTGCAGCAAGAGAGATTAGGAGTGCTAGACCAACAGCAGTAAATTTAATGTGGGCAGTAGATAAAGTACAAAAAGAAATGACTGAAAACAAAAAAGCAATAGATATAGCACATGAAATTTATAAAAATGACGTAGAAGTAAATCATAAAATAGGTCAACATGGACTTGAAGTTATAAAATCCAATGATACAATACTAACTCACTGTAATGCAGGTGCATTAGCATGTTCAGAATATGGAACAGCACTAGGTGTAATAAGAGCAGCTTATGAAAAATATAAAAATATTGATGTAATATGTGATGAAACAAGACCAGTACTGCAAGGAGCAAGACTAAGTGTATGGGAAATGCAACAAGAAAAAATACCTGTAAAACTAATTGTTGATGGAGCATCTGGATATATGATGATGAACAATGAAATTGATAAAGTAGTCATAGGAGCAGATAGAGTTTGTTCAGATGGAATTGCAAATAAAATAGGATCCTTAATGGTAGCATTAGCCTGTGAAAGATTTGATATACCCTTCTACGTAGCAAGTCCCATGAGTACATTTGATAATAAAAATAGTATATATGATATTACAATAGAACAAAGAAATATAAATGAAGTATTATATGTTGGAGATACATTAATAGCATCTGAAAATACAGAAGTTGTAAATCCTGCATTTGATATAGTACCAAAAGATTTAATCACAGGAATAATAACTGAAGAAGGAATAAAAAAATTATAAATTTCCTTCTAATTAATTTTACAATCAACACCAATATGCCAAACACCAGGACTTTGAGATCTAACTTTACGTGTATTCAACACAGTAACTTTTTTTTCACCTGCAACTTCTTTAATACTATCTACTGCAATTTCAGGATCTGTAGCAAATTCATAATAATTAATTATACCACCATCCTTAATTTTCTCTAATGCATCAGGTAAAAAATTTTTAGCAGTACCCGGTAAATTCATTATTATACGATCAGCTTTAGGTAACTTATCTTTAACAATATGAATATCACCTTCAATAGGTATAACTTCACTTTTTAATTTATTCAATTTCATATTTTCTAAAGTATACTTATAAGCTTCAGGATTTATATCCACACTATAAATTACAGTATCCTCTTTTACATGAGCAATACTTATAGGAAAAGAACCAATACCTGCAAAAAAATCAATAATTATTTCACCTGGTTTTACTTGTTTTACAATTCTAGATCGTTCAGTAGCTAAACGGGGACTAAAATATACTGTAGATGGATTCAATTTAAATCTTAAATTAAATTCTTTATGAATGGTTTCTAAATTATCAATACCTGCTAAAAATTCAAGTTCCCTTGTACGTGTAATTCCTTGAACTTTACTTTTTTTATAATATACACTTTTTCTTTTAGTAAATTTAAGTGCAGCTTCACCAATTATTTTTTTATCATTTTCTAATTCTGGTGGAATTTCAAGAATTACAATATCACCCATTATATCAAATGATTTTCTTATTTGTTCAATTTCATCATTAGATATTTTACCATATAAATATTCTACAAAATTTTTAGGTTGATGAATATTTTCAGGAAAGTCATAATCATATAATTTACTATAACTAAAATTATTTACTACATCATTAATTATAGAATCTTCAAAACCTTCTTTTAATGGTAAGTATACATATTCAAAATCATGTGCAATTTTATAATCATTATTTAATTGATGATTTTTAATAAGATATTTTCTTATATCATTAGCATTTATTTTTTTTGTCTTAATACATTTCATAATATACACTTTTTACATAAATAATTGTAATATTGTTTTTCTTAAATTGTTTATATTATAATATTAGGCTAAGATAAATATTTATTTTATTCCTTTTTATAAAATACTTTAATTAAAATTATAAAAGTGATTAATTTGCAATGTTTTCTATTAATGTTGAGATGAAGGTTTCATTGCTTATAGTATGTGCTACAAATTATAACGGTGATGACCTGAACATATCGAATAGTAGT
>CAYNSJ010000059.1:0-16693 GCA_964399835.1 uncultured Methanobacteriaceae archaeon
CATCTACAGTTTTTGTTAGTCCATTGGTGTCTGTGAATGTTACAGTACCTGTATTAATTGTGTTACCGTTGCTTGTTATTATGGCTGTTATTGTTAGGTTTTCTTTGGTTGTTCCATTTATATTATTCATGGTTATGGATGTATCTATTTTATTTATTGTTTTTGTTATTGATGTGTTGTTGGTGTATATGTTTGCTGTTATTGTATTTTCTCCACTAATTACTGGTGTATATGTAGCTGTTGCTATTCCATTTATTAAAAGTGTATTGTCTGTTATTGTTCCTTGGTTTGTGGTATATGTTACTGGTATGTTTTGTGGTAGTTTTTCTAATTCTTCTGTTGTAAGGGTACTGGTTGTACTGGTTGTATTTTCATAGTATTCTTTTAGGTTTGTTGTTAATGTTACAGGGCTTCCAATATTCCATGTATCTGTTGATGTGGTCATGTTGAGATATATCCATTTTGTTAGTTTATTTCCATTGTAATTTGTTAGTCCTAATGTGTATGGGCTGTTTTGGTAGTTTGTTGTGTTTTGTCCCCACCAATTATAATCAAGAGATGTAACAGTACCACCATTATTATATATTTCATAATTGTTAAAATCTTTATTGTTCAAGAATATATTATATTCTGCAGTTAAATTATTACCCGTATTATATATTGCTCCACCAAAAGTATTACTTCGTGTTTCTACTATTTTTGTTGCTGTGTTGTTTATGAAGCTAGAACCAGTAACAGTTAAATTATTACCAGTGTTATATATTGCTCCACCATAAGCATAACCATCGGATATTATTGTTGCTATGTTGTTTATGAAGCTAGAATCACTAACAGTTAAATTATTACCAGTGTTATATATTGCTCCACCAAAAGTATTACTATATAGTCCTGTTCCTATTACTGTATTGTTTATGAAGTTGGAATTATAGATTGTCAAAGTACCCGTGTTATATATTGCTCCACCAAAAGCATAACCATCTATTGATTTTGTTGTTGCTGTATTGTTTATGAAGTTGGAATTATAGATTGTCAAAGTACCAGTGTTATTTATTGCTCCACCATATTGTGCTTGTCCATTAGTGAATGTTATATTAGTTATGTTCACAGTATAACCGTTGTTTATTTTCATTATTTGATTTGTTTTTAATCCGTCGATTATGATTTTGTCTTGTCTTTGTCCTGTGATGTTAACGTTTTGTTCTATTGTTAATCCATAATCACCAGTTACATTATACTTTCCTTCTGCTAGTATTATTTTTCCACCATCAGATACTCTATCTAATGCATCTTGAATTGTTATTACAGGACTGTTCCAACTTTCACCAGTTTGTGTGATTGTTGCTGTTGAATTTACATATATTGTATCTAATTTTTTTACTTCTTTTGTTAGTGTGGTGCTGTTTGTGTATATGTTTGATGTTATTGTGTTTGTTCCTGTTGTTTTTGGTGTGTATGTTGCTGTTGATATTCCATTTTTTAGAAGTGTATTGTCTGTTATTGTTCCTTGGTATGTGGTATATGTTACTGGTATGTTTTGTGGTAGTTTTTCTAATTCTTCTGTTGTAAGGGTACTGGTTGTACTGGTTGTATTTTCATAGTATCCTGTTAGGTTTGTTGTTAATGTTGTTGGTATTTTATAAGTCCATGTGTCTGTTGTTGATGTTATATTGAGATATATCCATTTGGTTAGTTTATCTCCATTGTAATTTGTTAATCCTAATGTGTATGGGCTGTTTTGGTAGTTTGTTGTGTTTTGTCCCCACCAATTATAATCAAGAGAATTTATATTATTACCCTCATTATATATTTCATATTTGCTATCAGTATTGTTTAAAAAAATATTGTAATTTGCAGTCAATTTAGTATAATAATTATATATTGCTCCACCATTAACAAGATTATTTGTTCCTGTTACTGTTACTGTATTGTTTATGAAACTTGAATTTGTAATACTGGATGATGTAGCAGAATCATATATTGCTCCACCAGATGCATTACTATTTGTTGCTATTGCTATTATTGCTGTATTGTTTATGAAACTAGAATTTTTAATAGTCATCTCATCTTTATTATATATTGCTCCACCATAAACCTTACTTTTTGTTCCTGATTCTGCTGTTATTATTGCTGTGTTGTTTATGAAATTAGAATTAATAGCAGTAAAAGGTCCAGTAGTATATATTGCTCCACCCAAATTACTACCAATGGAGTCTTTTTCTAATGTTGTTGTTGCTTTGTTATTTACTAAATTAGTATCTGTAATAGTCAAAGTACCTTCATCATTATATATTGCTCCACCAAAACCATCATTAAGTGATCCTTGTATTGCTTTTGATGTTGCTGTGTTGTTTATGAAACTAGAAGAAGTAATAGTCAAAGTACATTTATAATTATATATTGCTCCACCATAAGCCTTAATAAGTATTTCTGTTGTTATTACTCCTGTTTTTGTTGATTTTGATGTTGCTGTGTTGTTTATGAAATTAGAACTTGTAACAGTAAAAGTAGCAGACTGATTATTATATATTGCTCCACCATAAGCAAAATTATCTGTTCCTGTTGCTGTGTTGTTTATGAAACTTGAATTTGTAATGGTTATTGTTCCGTTATTATATATTGCTCCAGCGTAAGCATGATTATCTGTTCCTGTTGCTGTGTTGTTTATTAGACTTGAATTTGTAATGGTTAATGTACCATTGTTATATATTGCTCCACCACTTGTTGCGTTTCCATTGGTGAATGTTATGTTGGTTATGTTTACTTTGCATCCTTTGTTGTTTATTGTTATTATTTGAACATATTTCGTATCTTTTTGTCCGGATATTATGGTTCCTGTTGTGGATTCACCTGTTATATTAAGGTTATTATCTATTGTTATTGTACTTGTAACGTTGTATGTTCCGTCTGCTATGTATACGTTTGTTATGGTTCCTATATTATTAAATCCTGTATTTATGTCTGTGTATGGTTTTTCTTTAGTACCATCACTACTACCACTATATGATGCGTTTATGTATATTGTGTTTGTGTCATCATTTGCTTGTTTAAAGTTTGTTGTTTTTAGTGTATTGGTTTTAAGTGTGGTTTCTTGGTCATAGTTATTTTCTTTATTATTTATAGTACCATTGGTTTGTATATTTGTGTTTTGATTGTTGTTTTGATCAATTGCATCTTTTTGTTTGGTATTAGTTGATACTTGGGCTTCTGTTTTAGTAACAGTTTCTAAATCATTTGTATTTATTTTATCAATAGATGATTTTTTTATAGTATCTGTTTTTGTATTGTCATTTGTTATTGTTTGTGTTGTGTTTTTGGTAATTGTATTTGTATTATGTGTTGCTATGTTGTCTGTTTGTATATTACTGTTTTGTGTATTTGTAGTTGCATTTGTATTATCTGTTGCACTTATTGTGGTTAATCCTATTAACAATATAAATGATATCGAAAATATTAAAATCATTGATCTATTTAATTGCATATTGCTTTTCCTCCATTTAAGTTATCCGTTATATTATAATGGAAATTTAGTACAATTATGTAACCTTATTAAAAAAATGGGGGATTTATCTTCTAAAAAGTTTAAAATAAATACTCCTTAAAGACTTAATAAAATCGAACAATTGTTCTAGTATGAATATTCTAGAGTGTTTTATTCTATTATTACTTTAATAATAACCATTTTAATACCAAAATAATATAAGAATTAATCTAATTAACCATATTAATAAATATTAAGGTAAATAAAATGAAAAAAAAGTTATTTAATAAACCTTAAAAATGAAAATACATTAAAAATAATTATAAAAAAATAGATAAAAGTGTAAATAGAATTCAAATAAATAATCCAATAATAACAAAGGGATATTGAGATAAAAAAAGAGTAAATAATAATATACTATTTCTTTTAAAAAAATATAAAAAGTATCCTTTTAAAGTGATACTTTTTGTTTAAGGGTTTTAATGTTATTTATTTTTAGTGTGGTTGTTGAGTTTGTTTGATAGTATCCGTTGGTGTCTCCTATTTTTACTGTTATTGTGTAGTTTGTGTTTTTTAGTGTGTTTGGTATTGTTATGTTTGTGTTGATGATTCCGTTTGTTGTTGTGTATGTTCCTATGCTTTTGCCGTTTAGTTTTACTGCTATTTTATGTGTTCCTACCATTAGATTGCCATTTGTATCTTTGATTATTCCTGTAAGTGGTGTGGTGTTAGAATATCTTGTGGTGTTTGTTGGTTGTAATGTTATTGTTGTGTTTATTTTTTGTGTTGTGAGTGTTGAGTTTGTTTCAGTTCGGTTATAGTCTTTGTTGGAGTATACTGCTGTTATATTATATTTATGTGCTGATATTCCGTTTGGTATTGTATATTTTAATAATGCTTGTCCGTTTGTTACATTTACTTTTATTGTATTTCCATTGTTGTCTTTTATTGTTTTTCCGTTGAATTTGAATATTACTTGTCCATTGTTTATTATAGTTCCATTGGAATCATGTATTAATGTCATAAATGTTATTGTGTCTGTTGCTTTTGCAGGATTGTTTGGAATAATTAGGTTGATATTTACTGTTCTTTTGGTTACGTTTATTGTGTTGTTGTTTTTTGATGGGTTGTATGTATCATATGTTCCACTGTATATCGCTTGTATTGTTAGATTGTCTTTTGCTAAGTTATATGGTATTATGTATTGTAGTGTTGCTATTCCATTTATTACAGGTGCATATATTACATTACCATGGATGTCTTTTATTGTTGTTCCGTTGATTTTGAATACTACTTTTCCATATGTCACTTTATTGTTATATTTGTCTGTAATATTGGCTTGTAATGTGATTGTATTTTGTACGGTTCCGTTTATTGGGTTTACTACTAGTTTTGTGTCTGTTTTTGTTATTGTGAATTGTACTGTTTTATTAATAGAATTATACATTGCACTATTATATACACTAATTATGTTGTAGTTTCCTGCTTTGTTGAATATATATTGATAGTTTGCTACTCCATTGGTTACTGTTGTATTGCCAATTAGTGTATTGTTGTTGTAGAAGTATACAGTTCCATCAGTTACATTTTTACCATCTGTATCTTTTATTGTTATGTTAAATGTTGTGTTACCCTTAGCTGTAGATGGTGTGACTGTTATGTTCATATTTACATCACGTGTTCTAATTGTTGCAGTTGCAGTAGTTTGACTACTACTATATATAGAGTTTCCATTGTATGTTGCGGTTATTATGTAGTTTCCTGATTTATTATATGTTTTATCGATTGTTGCTATTCCATTATTAACAGTTACTGTTTGTGTTAATTCGTTGTTGTCTGTGAATGTTACAAGACCTGTATTTAATGTGTTACCATTACTTTTTACTATAGCTGTGATTATGATGTTTTCATTGATTATTCCATTTATATTATTCAGTGTTATTGTTGTATCTGTTGTTCCAATTGTTATTGTTTCTTTTATCGTATTGTTTGTGTAATAGTTATCTGTATTGTTGTATGTGAATGATAATGTGTAACTTCCACTTGGTGTTAGTAATGTATGGAATGTATTAGTTTTACTTATATCTATTGTACCAATTATTGTATTTCCATTTTGTATTGTAATTTTGCCTGTAGTAATTTTATTATCTTTAGGATCAGTTACTGTTATTTTAAATGTTGTATCTGTTGTGGTTGTTCCAGGTGTAGTTGTAACTTTATTGTTGTATCTATAGTATTTACTGTTTTTGTTATTGCTGTATAATTAGTATATATGCTTGCTGTTACAGTTGTTGTTTCTGCAGTGTTTGGTGTGTATGTTGCTGTTGATATACCATTTATTAAAGATGTATTATCGTTTATTGTTCCTGTTGTGACTGTGTATGTTACTGGTATGTTTTGTGGTAGTTTTTCTGTTTGTTCTGTGGTTAGTATGCCTTTTATACCTGTTGATATGTAGTATCCTGTTAAGTTTGCGGTTAATATTACTATATTATCAACTGTCCATTTATCTTGTGATGAGGTCATATTGAGATATAACCAATTATTAATATTATTATAGTTTGTTAGTTTTAGATCATTACTGTCTGGACTGTTTTGGTAGTTTGTTGTGTTATGTCCCCACCAGTTATAATCAAGAGACTTAATAGTACCACCAGTATGTATTTCATAGTTGTTAGCATCTGTATTGTTTAAGAATATGTTATATTCTGCTGTTAAAGTATCAATGTTATATATTGCTCCACCTTTATTTGCTGTGTTGTTTATGAAACTAGAACTATTAACTGTTAAAGTTCCCATATTGTATATTGCTCCACCGTTACCATAATCAAAACTACTAGTTTCTGTTGTTGCTGTGTTGTTTATGAAACTAGAACCTGTAATAGTTAAAGTACCACTATTACATATGGCTCCACCATAGATGTAATCAGTTTCTTCTGTTGTTGCAGAGTTGTTTATGAAACTTGAATTTGTAATGGTTAATATTCCTAAATTATTTATTGCTCCACCATATTGTGCTTTTCCATTAGTAAATATTATATTTGTTATATTAACATTGTGTCCTGAGATTATTGTCATTATTTGATTTGTTTTTGATCCATCAATTATGATTTTGTTTTGTGTTTGTCCTGTGATGTTAATATTTTTATTTATTGTTAGTGTATAGTCACCATATGTGTCGTAGGTTCCTTCTGCTAGTATTATTTTACTATTATCAGATATTATATCTAATGCTTCTTGAATTGTTTGTAAGGGACTGTTCCAGCTTTCACCAGTTCCTTTGGTTTTTGCTGTTGCATTTACATATACTGTATTCAGTTTTGTTACTTCTTTTGTAAGTGATGTACTATTGATGAATATATTTGTTGTTACTGTTGCTGTTTGTGTTGTTGTTGGTGTGTATGTTGCTGTTGATATTCCATTTATTAAAGGTGTATTGTCAGTTATTATTCCATTGTTTGTGGTATAGGTTACTGGTATGTTTTGTGGTAGTTTTTCTGTTTGTTCTGTTGTAAGTGTACTTATTTTACTACCTGTATAATATCCAGTTAAGTTTGTTGTTAATGTTGTTGGAATTTTATAAGTCCATGTGTCTGTTGTTGATGTTATATTAAGATATAACCAGTTACTGATACTGTTATAGTTTGTTAGTTTTAGATCATTTGGATTGTTTTGGTAGTTTGTTGTGTTGTGTCCCCACCAGTTATAATCAAGAGAACTAATAGTAGCATCATTATATATTTCATAATTGTTAATATTTGTATTATTTATGAATATATTGTAATTTGCAGTTAAAGTACCATATTTATTAGTTATTGCTCCACCAAAAGCATTACTTGATTCTGTGGTTATTACAGTATTGTTTATGAAATTAGAACCAGTAATAGTAGCAATACCATAGTCATTATATACTGCTCCACCATAAACACTAATTGATCCTGTTGTTGTTGCAGTGTTATTTATGAAATTAGAATCTGCAAGATTTAGGGTACCACCATTAGATATTGCTCCACCAAAAGCACTACTTATTTTTGTTGTTGCTATGTTATTATTGAAGTTAGAACCTTTAATAGTCAAGATATCACCATTGGATATTGCTCCACCATAAGCATCACTATCAGTTCCTGTAGTTGTTGCAGTGTTGTTTATGAAATTAGAATTTATAAGAGTAAAAGTACCTCCATTAAGTATTGCTCCACCATGAGCATAATTACCAGTTCCTGTAGTAGTTACAGTGTTATTAATGAAACTTGAACCATTAATAGTACAAATACCCATATTATATATTGCTCCACCATAAGCACCATTATCTGTTCCTGTTGCTGTATTGTTTATGAAACTTGAATTTGTTATGGTTATTGTTCCTTGGTTGTTTATTGCTCCTCCTTGTTCTGCTTTTCCATTGGTGAATGTTATGTTAGTTATATTTACATTGTATCCTGTGGTTATTGTTATTATTTGTTTTGTTTTTAGTCCGTCGATTATGACTTTGTTTTGTGTTTGTCCTGTGATGTTAATGTTTTGTGCTATAGTTAATCCATAATCACCAGTTACATTATACTTTCCTTCTGCTAATATTATTGTTCCACTCTCTGATACTCTATCTAATGCATCTTGAATTGTTATTACAGGACTGTTCCAGCTTTCACCAGTTCCAATTATCGTTGCACTGGCATTTACATATATAATATTCGGTTGCATTACTTCTTTTGTTAGTGTGGTGCTGTTAGTATATATTGACGTTGTTATAGTTGCAGATCCTGTACTTATTGGTTTATATGTTATTTTTGATATACCATTTATTAAAAGTGCATTTTCTGTTATTATTCCATTGTCTGTGGTGTATGTTACTGTTATGTTTTGAGGTAATCTTTCTGCTTCTTCTGTTGTAATTGTACCTGTTGTAGTACCTGTAGAATATCTTGTTAAACTTGTTGCTAAAATTATTGGATTACCAACAGTCCATGTATCTGTTGATGATGTTATATTGAGATATAACCATTTATTAATACTGTTATGATTTGTTAATCCTAAATTAAATGGATTCTTTTGATAATCGGTTGTGTTTTGTCCCCACCAATTATAATCAAGAGAACTAACAGTAGCACTATTATATATTTCATAATTGTTAAAATCTTTATTATTTATAAATACATTATAATTTGCAGTAAAAATACCAGTATTATATATTGCTCCGCCATGAGCATTACTAATTGATCTTATTGCTGTGTTGTTTATGAAACTAGAACCAATTACAGTTAGATTACCATTATTATATATTGCTCCACCATAAGCACTACTATATGTTCCAGTTATTGCGGTGTTATTGATGAAACTTGAATTTGTTATATTTATTGTTCCTTGGTTGTTTATTGCTCCTCCTTGTTCTGCTTTTCCATTGGTGAATGTTATGTTAGTTATATTTACATTGTATCCTGTGGTTATTGTTATTATTTGTTTTGTTTTTAGTCCGTCGATTATGACTTTGTTTTGTGTTTGTCCTGTGATGTTAATGTTTTGTGCTATAGTTAATCCATAATCACCAGTTACATTATACTTTCCTTCTGCTAGTATTATTTTACCATTACTTGATACTTTACCTAATGCATCTTGAATTGTTATTACAGGACTGTTCCAGCTTTCACCAGTTCCTATAGTTGTTGCTGTAGCATTTACATATACTATATTTAATTTTATATATGATAATCTAGTGCTGTTGGTATATATGTATGAGGTTATAATACTGGTTTCAGTTGTTGGTGTAAACTCTGCTGTTGATATACCATTTATTAAAAGTGTATTGTCAGTTATTATTCCATTGTCTGTGGTGTATGTTACTGTTATGTTTTGAGGTAATTTTTTTGCTTCTTCTAATGTAAGTGTACCAGTTGTAGTACCTTTGGAATATCCTGTTAAACTTGTTGTTAACATTGATGGATTACCAACAGTCCATTTATCTGTTGAAGATATCAAGTTAAGATATAACCAATTAGTAAGATTTCCATCATGATAATTAGTTAATCCTAAAATATAGGGACTAGATTGGTAGTTAGTAATATTATGTCCCCACCAATTATAATCAAGAGAAATAATTTTACTCTCATATAAAGCATCATTATATATTTCTATTCCCTCATTATCCTTATTGTTTAAAAATATATTATAATTTGCAGTTAGATTACCATTATTATATATTGCTTTAACATAAACATTACTATCTGTTCTGGGTGCTGTTGCTGTGTTGTTTATGAAAATAGAACCAATTACAGTTAAAGTACCTTCATTATATATTGCTTCACAAGAAGCACCATCATGTTCTGTTGCTGTGTTGTTTATGAAACTAGAATTAATAACAGTACAAGTACCACCATTATATATTGCTCCACCAGAAGCATAAAGAACTGAATTTGTTGTTGTTACTGTGTTGTTTATAAAACTGGAATTAATAACAGTCAAAGTACCATATCTATTAGCTATTGCTCCACCATAAACATTATTATCAACAGTTGCTGTTGATTTTGTTATTGCTATGTTGTTTATGAAACTAGAATTAGTAACAGTACAAGTGCCTTGATTATATATAGCTCCACTAGAAGAAGCATAATTATGTGTTTCTATTGTTATTATTGCTGTATTATTTATGAAACTAGAACTAGTAACAGTACAAGTACCTAATGTATATATTGCTCCACCAGAAGCACTATTTTTTCCTATTGCTGTATTGTTTATAAAACTTGAATTAGTAATAGTACAAGTACCATCATTAGATATTGCTCCGCCATAAGCAGAACGAACTGAATCTAATGTTGATATAGTGTTGTTTACAAAAATTGAATCAGTAACAGTCAAAGTACCATATCTATTAGCTATTGCTCCACCATAAACATTATAATAAACTGTCGCTGTTGCTTTTGTTATTAATATGTTGTTTATGAAACTAGAATTTTTAATAGTACAAGTACCACCCTGATTATATATTGCTCCACCAGAAGATTCAACATCGTTTTCGGGTATTGTTAATGTGTTGTTTATGAAACTAGAATTGATAATAGTTAAAGTACCAGTATTATATATTGCTCCACCATAAGCAGAACCAAAATCTGATTTTGCTATGTTGTTTATGAAATTTGAATTGATAATATTCAAAGTTCCTGGATTTGATATAGCTCCACCAAATGATGATATTCCATTGGCAAATGTTATATTTGTTATATTTACAGTAGGGTCAAACATTATCTCTATTATTCGATAATTATTTTCTCCATTTTGTCCTGATAATATGGTACCTGTTGTGGATTCACCTGTTATGTTAATGTTTATATCGTTTATTGATATTGTACTTGTTAAGTTGTATATTCCATCTTTTATGAATATGGATTGACCATCAGAGATACTATTTACTGCTGTTGTTAGTGTTGTAGGTGAATCATATGATTTACCATCACCACCACCAGTTGTATTTACATACCAATTATATGTAGTTGTGGATGATGCTGTTTTTAGTTGTATTTGTTTTTTAGTTATTGAATTAATACTATTGTTTTTTTCTTTTTTATTTACAGTATTTGTTGTTTGTATGTTCGTATTTTGGTTGTTTGTTGTGGTTATTTTATCTTGATTATTACTTTCATCTTCGTTGTTTTGTGTGTATGTGTTTATGTTGGTTGGGTTTTCTATATTATTTGTGTTTATGTTTTCTGTGGATGATTCTTTTAAAGTATTACTCTTTATATCATTGTTATTTTTTGTTATATTTTTTGTTGTGTTAGTAGTTGTTTGTATAGTTGTTGTACTTACAGTATCAATTTGTTTATTAATTGAGTCTGTTTGTGTATTTATATTGGTGTTTTGTGTATCAATAGCTGTTGTTGTATTATCTGTTGCATTAATTGTGGTTAATCCTATTAATAGTATAAAGAATATGGAAAATGTAAGAATCATTGACTTATTTATTTGCATATTATTATTTTATCTCCATTTCAAGTTATTTTGTTAAATTAGTTATGAATACATTTATATTACCAACATAATTTTATAAATTAGTAATAATTTAAATTAAGCTATTTACAAGAACCATATTAGTTAAACATTATTGATAACTCTTTAAATACATATGTAATCTAATTGTATATATGATTAATTATATTAAAAAAATCTCAAAACAATAAAAAATAGGAAGGATTCTTAAAATAACTTTGAAAATACTCTAAATTAATAATAAAAAAATAATAAAAATTAATAAAAAGAATTCAAGAGCAAATATGAAATATCTACATAAAAAAATAGTAAAATCATATTCAATTTAATATTAAATTTTTAAAAAAAATAGTTGAATAAATATCTTTAAATTAAAAAAAGAATAAAAAGTATCATTTTAAATTGATACTTATTGTTTAATAAATTTTAATATTTATTAGACATTTTTTATTTTTGTAGTGTGAGTGTTGTGTTTTGTTCTATTCTTTTATCTGGTGTTACTAGTAATGTTGTTAGTGTGTAGTTTGTTTTGGATAGGTTTTTTGGTATTGTGTAGTTGATTATTGCTGTTCCATTTACTAGGTTTGTTTTTATTGGTGTTCCGTTAGTGTTTTTTAGTGTTATTCCGTTGAGTTTGAATATTATTTTTCCTGTTTTTATGTTTGTATCATTGATTTTTGTTGTGATTGTTATGGTGTCTCCTGGTTTTGTGTTTGTGGAGTTTGTTGTGGTTGTCATGTTTGGTGTTTGTACTGTGTATACTTTTAGGCATGCTACTGATGGGTTTGTGTTGTAGTGTAAGTCTTCCCAGTCTATTCCATTTTTACTTATGAATGATTGATTAGCTTTTGTAATTAAGTTAAGACTATTACTATTTTCATAATTACTATATCCTGCTGTTAATACAAGGATATTATCATTGGTTATTGATGTTAGTTTAAGTTCTACTTTGAATGTATCGTTTTTGTTTAGTGGTATGTATTTATCTAGTTGTACTGTTCTATAACCAAGATCTGTGATTGTTCCATTTTGTGTATATTGTAATTTATCATTTACATATATATAAGCTGTATAATTTGTTTTTATATCAAAGTATGTGCTGAATGCTGCTATGTTTTCTTTTGTTGTAGCTGTATATTGATTTGCTATCCATATTTCTTTTGAATCATACGACATAATGTTAATTCCATCTATATGTTCATATTGGTAATTATTGAGATAATCTTCTGTATTATTCAATACAAATGCAAATGTGTATCTTGCGAATACTGTGTCATAATATGATACATAGAAATATCCTTCTTCACCCCAGTTTGTTCCCCAACTGTTTTTACATATATATGCTCCATTTCCTGGAGGTGTTATGAGAAAATTACTCTTATCATAGTTATCATCCCAACCAACTATAGCCACTTCATGATTACTAGAAATATCACCAGTATAATAATAAGCATTAGTATTACTATTATACAATGAATTATCCATATACATCATTGAAATTATAGCTCCATATTTTAGTATGGCTTCTTTTATTTGATTATTATCTGTAGCATTACTTCTTGAAGGTATATATATTATATCTTGTATATGTATTGTACTATTTAATATGGGTGATATTAAGCTTAAATCAGCATATGGATCTACTGTTTCATTTATTGGTCCAAGCCAACTAACAAGATAACTTATAGCAGATATATCAAGTGTTCCATCGTTATTGATGTTTGTATTTAGTCCTTCTAATGAATATTTACTTATTATGTTTTTCATATTGTTTTCTGAGAAGTCATATGTTATATTGTATTGTTTTAATAGAGCGGATTCTAATGCTCCATAAAATGCAAATTCTGAACAACTACCACTTCCTCCTTGGTTTTTTACTGGTGTGACTAGTCCGTAGTCTCTTAGGTCATATTTTTCTGGTATTGTTATTTTTGTTTCGTTAGTTTCTTTTTTGATTGGTGTTATTATTATGTTGTTTTGTGTTATGTTGTTTTTGTATGGTTTTGTTAGTGTGAGTGTTGTGTTTGTTGTGTTATTTGTGTATTTGTTGTTTCCTGAGTACTTTATTGTTATTGTGTAGTCGGTGTTTTTCCAGTTTGTTGGTACGTTGTATGTGTATGTGATGAATCCATTTTGTACTGTTATGTTGGTTTTTATTGTTTTTCCATTGATTTTTATACAGGCTAGTCCTGTTGCATCATTGTTTACTTTAGCATTTATTGTGATTGTTGAGTTGTAATAAGTTTGTATGTTTTTTGTTGTGATTGTGGGTGTTATTTTGTCTGATAGTTTGAGTGTTTGGTTGTCTATGGTTGCATATACCTCAGATGAGTTTCCATTATATGTGTTATTTGTTTGATCAGTGATTGGTAGTGTGTTGTTTATGAATGTTCCTATATCTGCATTGAAAATTATTTCTCTTTCAGATAATAATATATACATAGATGTTTCTCCTGTATTAAGTGTATTAAGTGTTATATTAAGACCTATTGAGTTATTTATGCGTGTTGTGTTAGTGAATGTCATGACTATCCATGTATCTGGTGTTATACCTTGTGTTATGTTTGTGAAGTTTGGATTGTTTTGACCCCACCAATTATCATCAAGATTTGATAAATAATCATCTACAGAATATACTGTATTATTTTCATTGTTTACAAATACATTTCCTCTTATTTGATAAGAACTTCTAAGTGTATATATTGCTCCTCCATTAGTTGCTAAATTATCTAAAAATGTAGAATTTGTAATATAATACTGATTAAATGTTTGTATATATATTGCTCCTCCATTATCATTAGCAGTATTATTGATGAATTTTGTTGATGTGATTTCTGTTGTTGGATAAATTGCATATATTGCCCCACCATCATACTTATCCGCTTTATTATTAAGAAAACTAACGTTATCTATTGTTATACTTCCATCTAAGTAACAAATTGCACCACCATATGACGCACTATTATTCTCAAAATTACTATTAGTTAAATTTAATGTACTATTAACAGAATATATAGCACCACCCTCATTATTTAAAGCTGTGTTATTAATAAATTCTGTGTTGTTAATTATTATATTACTATTATGTATACCTATGGCACCACCTACAATTTTACTTGTATCATTAACAAATAAACAATTATCAATCATACTAAAACTATTCTCTAAATAAACACAACTATAATTACCTTTATTATTTGTAAAGATAGAATTTGTTAAGTATAACCTATTATAAAGAAAACAAGTTATACCACTATTAATTGTACCATAATGACTATTAAAATAACAATTATCAACAATACCCTCACTTCGTCTATTAACTAATCCGCCATTCAATATATTATAAGTTAAAACTGAATTATCTATAAAAGTACAATTCTCAATATCATAATAAGCCAATTCATTAAAAATTGCTCCAGCATATGTTACTGCAGTATTATTTTCTAGTAATGTGTTTGTTAAAGTTAAATTTCCATAATTATAAATTGCACCACCCCAATTAGTAGCATAATTACTAATAAATAAAGAGTTATTTATTACTCCTACTGAATTAATATTTGCTATTGCTCCTCCATAAGAAGTAGCATCATCATTTAAAGCTGTATTATTTGTAATAGTGCAATTTTCAATATTATAATAAGCCAATTCATTATAAATTGCTCCAGCAGCATAATATGCATAATTATCAAATAGTATTGAATTAAACAGACTTAAATTACCACGGTTATAAATTGCACCACCAGCTCTTGTTGAATTTCCTTTTGTTAATGTTATATTGTTAATAGTTATTGTGGTTTCTTTTGTTATGTTAAATATTTGGTATGTGTTTTGTCCTGAGATTATTGTATAGTTTTGTGATTGACCTGTTATTGTTAAGTTTTTATTTATTGTTATTGTATTTGTGATGTTGTATGTTCCATCTTTTATGAATATGGATTCATTTGTTTGTACATTAGTAAATGCATTTGTTAGTGTTGTAGGTGAATCATATGATTTACCATTACCACCACCTGTTGTATTTACATACCAGTTATAATTAGGTGTTGTTTTTATTTGTGTTTGTTTATTAGTTATTAAATTAATATTATTGTTTTCTTCTTTTTTGTTTATGATATTTGTTGTTTGTATGTTTGTATTTTGGTTGTTATTTTTATTGGTTGGTTTTTCTATATTATTTGTATTTATGTTTTCTGTGGTTGATTCTTTTAAAGTATTACTCTTTATATTATTATTTTTTGTTGTGTTATTGGTTGTAGTAGTTGCACTTACAGTATCAATTTGTTTATTAATTAAGTTTGTTTGTGTATTTATATTGGTGTTTTGTGTATCGATAGCTGTTGTATTATCTGTTGCATTGATTGTGGTTAATTCTATTAATAGTATAAAGAATATGGAAAATGTAAGAATCATTGACTTATTTATTTGCATATTATTATTTTTCCTCCATTTCAAGTTATTTTGTTAAAGTAGTTATGAATACATTTATATTACTAATAAAATTTTATAAATTAGTTAGAATTTAAATTAAGCTATTTACAAGAACCATATTAGTCAAACGTTTTTGATAACTCTTTAAATACATATATAGTATAATTATATATATGATTAATTATATTAAAAAAATCTTAAATCAATAAAAAATAAGAATGATTCTTGATATAACACTAAAAAATACTCTAAATTAATAATAAAAAAAATAATAAAAATTAATAAAAAGAATTCAAGAACAAATATGAAATATCTACATAAAAAAATAGTAAAATTGTATTCAATTTAGTATTATATTTAGAAATAAATAATAAAAGTATCATTAGATTGATACTTTCTCTTTAAATGTTTTAATATTATTTATTTTTAATGTGGTTGTTGAGTTAGTTCCGTAGTATCCATTGGTGTCTCCTATTTTTACTATTATTTGGTAGTTTGTGTTTTTTAGTGTGTTTGGTATTGTTATGTTACTGTTTATGATTCCGTTTGTTGTTGTGTATGTTCCTATGTTTTTGCCGTTTAGTTTTACTGCTATTTTATGTGTTCCTACCATTAGATTACCATTTGTGTCTTTGATTATACCAGTTAATAGTGTGGTGTTGGATCCTCTTGTTGTAGTTGTTGGTTGTAGTGTGATTGTGGATTGTATTTTTTCTGTTGTTAGTGGTGTGTTTGTTTCTGCTCGGTTGTAGTCGTTGTTTGCGTATACTGCTGTTATGTTGTAGGTTTTTGCTGATATTCCGTTTGGTA
>CAYNSJ010000060.1:0-16542 GCA_964399835.1 uncultured Methanobacteriaceae archaeon
ATTGCTTATTATGTGTATAATAAAACTTAGTTGAATTAAGTAATATGTTGAAGTATTATCTTTATTTTAATTAGAATTCTAAATATATTTAAATAAAATCAAACATAGTAAATAACATTATAAAAAAATTATTTAACACCTTTTATAATTTATAGGAGTATATAAGATGGAAATAGAAAAAGAAGCAGAGAACATATTAAATAAATTTTCAAAAGCATTAGAACAAATACCTGACTTAGAAGAAACACAGTACATTGTAGACAACTTAAATAGAACAAGAGACGATGAAAAAGTATCTAAAAATCCAGATAAAATACTAAGAAATGCTAGAGTAGACAAAAAAGGTAGTATCATAGCTGAGAAAGGGAAATGGGTAAAATGAAACTAAATCTATTATTAGAGGTTGCAGATACTCCTGGACAACTAATAAATATATTAAATCCATTAGCATCATTTGGAGCAAACATATCTTCAGTTATACATCAACATGATCATAAAACTAAAAAAGGAACAATTCCAATACATCTCACAATAGAAGCAGATAGAGAAATATTAAATAAATGTATAGAAGCAATTGAAGATAAAAATATAGATATCCTTGAAATCGATGGCGTTTTACAAAGAGAAACACAAGCAATACTATTTATTGGTGATATAACAACACCAAATATCAATGAAACTATTGATAAAATCAATGCAATAGAAGATGTTAAAATCACAGGTGTAAACCTTAAAATTGCAAATGATTTAAAAGACTCAGTGTCTAAATTCAATATAGAAACAAAAAACAATAAAAAACAAGAAGCAGTCAAAGAAATTCAAAAAATTAGTGACGAAAATAACTTAATAATGATAAAAGAAATTTAAGGAGTTTATATTTAACATGAAATCCATAAATCAAATGAAACTATGTGTTTTAGGATTTGGTGCAGTAGGTCAAGGTGTTGCAAAAGTAATCCAAATGAAACACGATGAATTATTAGAAAAATATAATCTTGATTTAGTAGTAACGGCTATATCTGATAGATCTGGAGCAGCAATAAACCCTGATGGATTAGATCTTGGAATTGCATTAAATACAAAAGAAGAAACAAGAAAAATGAAAGAGTATCCGGAATATGGGGTAGCTGATATTGATGGGCTTGGTGTACTTGATAAAGCTGAATATGATTGTTTAGTTGAAGTAACTCCAACAAATATTGAAGATGGAGAACCAACACAATCACATATATTAAAAGCAATGAATGCAGGTAAAGCAGTAGTTACATCAAATAAAGGACCATTAGCATTAAATTTTAAAACATTAATTAATGCAGCACGTGAAAATAATGTTAAATTTAGATTTGAAGCAGCTGTTGGTGGAACTATGCCTGTTATTAATCTTGCACGTGAAACATTAGCTGGTAACAAAATTTATTCTGTACAAGGAATATTAAATGGTACAACTAACTATATATTATCACGTATGGCTAAAGAAGGATCTGAATATAATCAAACATTAAAAGAAGCACAAGAGTTAGGAATTGCTGAAACTGATCCATATCAAGATGTAGAAGGATTAGATGCTGCTTGTAAAATTGTTATAATTGCAAATTCATTAATGGGTTGGGATGTAACACTTAAAGATGTATCCTTAACAGGAATTTCAAAAATATCATCTGATGCTGTAGAATTAGCATTAAAAGATGGATATTTAGTTAAATTAGTAGCTGAAGCTGCTGATGATAAGTTAACTGTAGCTCCAATGCTTGTTAAAGAAGGATCTCCATTTGCAGTTGATGGAACATTAAATGTAATTAAATTTAAAACAGACTTATCTGAAGACGTAACTGTTGTTGGAGTCGGTGCTGGATCAATAGAAACAGCATCAGCAATACTTAGTGATATAATTAACATAGGAAAACATAAAGACTATTAAGTTAGTCTTAAATACTCCTTTTTTTCATCATATTAAAAGGAGAATTAAATATTTACTTTTTTTTTAAATTAAAAATTCTTTTTAAAAATTAATCTTAATAATTAATAAAATAATATTTAACATAGAAAGTGATCTAAAATGAAATACGTAATAGTAATACCCGATGGAATGGCTGATGAACCAGTAAAAGAATTAGATAATAAAACACCAGTAGTAGTAGCAAAAACACCAAATATGGATTACATAGCAAATAATGGATATACAGGATATGCTAAAAATGTTCCTGATGGAATGACACCAGGATCTGATGTAGCAAACTTATCTATTATGGGATTTAACCCATCAATGTTAAAAGGAAGAGGACCACTTGAAGCTCCAAGTGTAGGGGTTAAATTAAATGATACCGATGTAGCATTTAGATGCAACTTTATCACAGTAAAAGATGATAAAATATATGATTTTACAGCAGATCATATAACAACTGAAGAAGCAGATGAACTTATAAAAGCACTAAATGAACAATTCAGTGATATAGGAACTTTTTATACAGGAGTAAGTTATAGAAACTTATTTGTAATAAATGATCTAGAAATGGCTGATTTCAAATCAACACCACCACATGATGAGGTAGGTTCCTTAATATATGATTATATGTTAAAACCAGAAACTGCAAAATCTAAAATTATAAATGATTTAATGGAACAATCTAGAGAAATACTAGAAAATCATCCAGTAAATCAGAAAAGGATAAAAGAAGGAAAAGAACCTGCTAATATGGTATGGTTATGGGGACAAGGAGAAAAACCAATAATTGGAAACTTCACAGAAAAATATGGATTAAATGGTGCAACAATTACAGGTGTAGATTTACTTAAAGGAATAAGTGAATATATTGATCTTGATATAATAGAAGTTCCTGGTGCAACAGCATATTTTGATACAGATTACCAAGCAAAAGCTGACTATGCAATTGAATCAATAAAAAAACATGACGTACAATTTGTACATATTGAAGCACCAGATGAAGCAGGACATGAAGGAAACACAAAAGAAAAAGTACGAGCAATAGAAAATATTGATAGTATAATCTTAGATAAAATACTAAAAGAATTACCAAAAATAGATCCAGAATATACAATATTAGTATTACCAGATCATCCAACACCAATTAACATTAAAACTCATACAATGACACCAGTACCATTTGCTGTTTATAGTACTAGTATAAAAAATCCAGATGAAACAGAAGTATTTTCAGAAGATATGAGTAAAGGTAAATTCAGTGATACAATAATGGGTTATACATTAATGAATACTATCATTGAAATAAGTAAAGAATAAAAAGAGTTTAAATATTTTTTTTAAATCTCTTCTTTTTTTTAAGAAATTTTTATTATGTATAACATCATAAATAATATATATATATAATAAATTTTTTTTAAGTTAAATATACAATAGTAAATATTATTTATCAAGAATAATATATTGTATAACATAGATTATTATTTTTATAAAATTTATATAATATTTCAAATTTTTTTAATAATATTATAACATTTGAGTTAAAGAGTTGATAATTTTGTCAAAGTATATAGTAGTAACTGGTGGTGTAGTTAGTTCCATAGGGAAAGGTATCACTTCCTCATCAATTGGAAGAATATTAAGATCTTATGGAGTAAATGTAACAGCAATAAAAATAGACCCTTATCTTAACTGGGATTCAGGTACTTTAAATCCATATCAACATGGAGAAGTATTTGTAACAGAAGATGGGATGGAAACAGACTTAGATTTAGGTCATTATGAAAGATTTCTCGATGTAGAATTATCTGGAAAAGCAAATATTACAACAGGAAAAGTATACTCTTCTGTAATTGAAAAAGAACGAAAAGGAGATTATCTTGGTTCTTGTGTACAAATAATTCCACATATTACTGATGAAATAAAATTAATGATTAGGAATGTCGCTGAAAAAACAAAAGCAGAAGTTGTAATGGTTGAAGTTGGTGGAACTGTAGGTGATATTGAAAGTCAACCATTTATTGAAGCTTTAAGACAACTTAAACATGAAGAAGGTCAAGATAACTGTATGTTTGTTCATGTAACTTATGTACCTTATCTTAAAGCAGCTAAAGAATTTAAAACAAAACCAACACAACATAGTACAAAAGAACTAAGAGGATTAGGTATTAATCCAGATATGATAGTATGTAGATCTGAATTATTATTAGATAGTAAAATTAAAGAAAAAATAGCTCATTTCTGTGATGTACCTTTGGAAGCAGTTATAAATACACCTGATGCACACTCAATTTATGAAGTACCATTAGCAATGTATGCAGAAAATGTTGGTCAATATATACTCAATAGACTTCAAATAGAAAATACAGGGAAAGCTGATTTATATGCTTGGAGTCAAATTGTAGAAGATTTAAAAATAGAAACACCAAAAGTAAAAATAGCTGTAATTGGTAAATATATTGAATTAGAAGATGCTTATATAAGTATCAGAGAAGCTTTAAAACATGCAGGTGCAAAAAATCATGTTAATGTAGAAATTGACTGGATTAAAGCAGATGATGACTTTAATACAGAAATATTATCTGAATATCATGGTTTATTAATACCTGGTGGATTTGGTGAAAGAGGAATTTCTGGTAAATTACAAGCAGTATATTATGCTGTAGAACATAATGTACCAATATTTGGTATCTGTCTAGGATTACATGCAATGGTAATTGCAATTTCTCGTCTTAATGGTTTAGATGATGCAAATAGTATGGAATTTGATGAAAACACTAAATATCCTGTTATTGACATGATGTCTGAACAGAAAAAAGTTAAAAATATGGGTGGTACTATGAGATTAGGAGCTTATCCTTGTAAAATAAAAGAAGGTACCATAGCATATGATGCATATAAAGATGATGAAGTATCTGAAAGACATAGACATAGATATGAAGTAAACAATGAATATAGAAAAACTTTAGAAGATGCAGGTATTATAATATCTGGTACATCTCCTGATGATTTCTTAGTTGAAATGATAGAATTAAAAGATCATCCATGGTTCTTAGGTTGTCAATTCCATCCAGAATTTAAATCAAGACCAAATAAAGCACATCCTATATTTACATCTTTCATTGATGCAGCTAAAAAATATAAACAAAATAATAATTAAAAGATAAAAAACAATTCATTAGAATATGATAGTAATAAACCACCATTATTACTAATTTTCTTTTATTATTTTTAATTAAAAAAACGTTATGCAATTATATAATACAATAATAACAATATCAATAATAATAGCAATTTTATCTTGTATAATAGCAACTTATACAGATATTAAAAAAGAGATAATTCCTGATGCATTAACTGTATCAATAGGAATAATAGGAATCTTATTTACAAGTGTATATTACTATTTAATAAATCAATTTAATATCTTATATTATTTTAGTATACTTTTTATTTTCTTATTAACGTATGCATTATGGTATTTTGGTGTATGGGCTGGTGGTGATGTAAAGCTTTTCACTGCTTTATCAACATTAGTGATTCCAGAAAATATGTTGTTAATACCAAAGTATCAAATAAATAACTTAGTATTACCTGTTTTTAGTTATAAATTTTTCATACCTGTATTGTTAATAATTTTTAATAGCATACTAGTAATACTACCTTTAATAATAGTAATAATATCTTTTATTGTAATAAAGAAAAAACCCTATTTAAAAAAACAACTAAAAAAAGAATTATTTAATTATAAAAAAACATTTAAAGCATTAGATTCATTACTTATAGCATATATCATTATAAAAAATATTCCATTACAAGATACTATACTAAAAATATTCACAATAAGTATAATATCAATAATAACTATGTATATACTAAATAAAAATGAAAAAATTATAATTCCATTAACAATAATTGTATTTTCATATGAATTACTAACAAATGATCTATTAATATTAATATATGATTATATTATTATACGGTTTACAATTATTATAACTAATTTATTTAAAAGTAATATAATTCATGAAGCATTAACTGATGGTTACAGTATCTTAAATTTAAAAGAAGGAATGATTCCAGCATATGATTTATGTGAAAACAAAGGTAAATTTTATTTAGATAAATCAAATTCTATTACAAAAGTAAAAACTACATTAAATAAAAAAGTAAGCAATGTTGTAATTTCTAAAAAAGCATGTGGATTAACTAATGATGATATTAAAAAGTTAAAAAAATTATATATCAATGGAAAGATTAATGATGAATATTCAATAAAAAGAGGATTACCATTTGCACCATTCATTCTTTTAGGATTAATTTTAACATTGTGCTTTGGTGATACTTACATGATATTTACACATATAATAGGTGTAATTCTAAATGCAATCTAAAGGACAAATTTCATTAGAATATCTACTTGTGATATTTATTATGATTATTATACTCACAGTAATTACAATACCTTTGGTTATTGATTCTTTAGAGAAAACTAATGATATTACAACAGTTTTAAAAGTTAAAGATAGTATGGTTGAGGTAGCAAATGCTATTAAAATAGTATCTTCTTCACCTTTTGGAACAAAAAAGACTATTAGTGTAAATATTCCAATGGATATGAAAATATTTTATAATTCCGTTTCAGATAGAAATTATATTAAATCAAATATTAAGCTATCTGATGGATATAGTAAGGCTGTAACAGTTGAAGTTCCATGTAAAGTTACATTTAATGGAAATAGTAATAATTATTATGCAAGTTTGCATGAACGTTGGTATTATAATACATCGGTTCAATGGATTTATGCTAATGATGGATCATCTTCAATAAATGTTAATTTTAAATAAAAAAAATAGTATTTGAAATGAAGAAAGTATTTTTATGATTCTTCATTTTTTTTAAATTCTTCTTCTAATTCGGAATACATCATTTCTTTGTCTTCTTTGCTTATATCTTTATTGCAAAGTGTTTTTTCTAGATATTCTTGTCGTTTTATAAGTACATTTAAGATATTTGTAATTGGATCGGGTATGTTTCCATGTTCTAAGTTTACATCTGGTTCTATTTTTTCTCCATGACTTCTTACAGTTTTACCAGGTATACCCACAATTGTTGATCCAGGTGGTGCTGATTTAATTACTACAGATCCTGCTCCAATCTTGGAATTATCTCCTATTTCAATGTTTCCAAGTATTATTGCACTAGTACCTACTACTACACCATTACCTATTGTTGGATGTCGTTTTTTCTTTTCAAGAGATGTTCCTCCAAGAACAACACCTTTGTATAGTAATACATCATCTTTAATTATTGTTGTTTCACCAATAACAATACCCATTCCATGATCTATAAAAAATCTTCGTCCTATTGTTGCTGCAGGATGTATTTCAATTCCTGTGATAAATCTGTTTATATTGGATATTATTCGACCGATTACTAGGTGATCTTTTCTCCAAAACCAGTTAGCTAGTCTATGTAACCATAAAGCATGTAATCCGGGGTAACATAATAATACTTCGACAGTACTTTTTGCTGCAGGGTCATGTGAGAATACGGTTTTTATATCTTCTTTCATTCGATCGAACATTTTAATCTTTAGTCTCCATTCTATTTTTATTATGTTTTTTATTATTTTAATATTTTTTTATAGCTTTTTTTTAAATTAATTTAATTACTTTAAATAATATTATACTTTTTTTAAATTATTTTTTCATGATTATTTTGGATTTAAGCTTAGTTTATTTTGATAGTTTTTTTAATATTCTTATTTTAATTATATTTAGAATTAAATATTTTATGTACTTTGTTATAGTTTAGAATTTTGTTCTATTTTATATAGCTTGATTGTACTCAAATATTTATTTGTTTTAAAACCGATAAGTTAATTAACAATGTTATATAATCTATTATATAGAGAAATTAATTATATTTTAAAATATAACAATTGTTATATTTATAATCACATGTATTAAAAAAAGAAAAAATCAAACAATATAATAGGAAGTGATTATGTGGTAAATATAGAAATATTAAAAAAACCAATAGCAAATGACATAACAGAAACAATAGGAAATACACCATTAGTACGATTAAATAAAATAAATGATACTGATGCAGAAGTTCTTGTAAAAATAGAATCATTCAATCCAGTAAATAGTGTAAAAGATAGAGTAGCAGCATCATTAATAGATGAAGCAGAAAAACAAGGAAAAATAAATAAAGATACTACCATAATCGAACCAACAAGTGGAAACACAGGAATAGGTTTAGGATATGTAACAGCAGCAAAAGGATACAAACTCATAATAACCATGCCTGAATCCATGTCTATTGAAAGAAGAAAACTTATTAAAGTATTCGGTGCAGATATCAGATTAACACCTGCATCTGATGGAATGTCAGGAGCAGTAAAAGAAGCTGAAAGATTACATGCAGAAATAGAAAATTCTTTCATACCACAACAATTCGAAAATGAAGCAAACACCAAAATACATGAACAAACCACAGCACAAGAAATATTAAAAGATACTGATGGAAAAGTAGACATTGTTGTAGCAGGAGTAGGAACTGGTGGAACATTAATGGGAATAGCAAATGTACTTAAAAAAGAAAATCCTAACTTTAAATCCATAGCAATTGAACCAGCAGGTTCTCCATTATTAACAACTGGAAAAGGTGGACCACATAAAATACAGGGTATTGGTCCAGGATTTATACCAGGACTTATAGATGTAGATAACTTTGATGAAATTGTAACAGTAGAAGATCAAGATGCAAAAGATACATTATTAAAATTAGCAAGAGAAGAAGGAATCTTTGCAGGTATTTCCTCTGGAGCAGCAGTATTTGCAGCATTACGGGAAGCTAAAAAAGAAGAAAACAAAGGAAAAAGAATAATCGCAATATTACCTGATACAGGTGAAAGATACCTAAGTGTTGGATGGGTATTTGACGATTTATTTGATGATTAAATTATTTAATCATCTTTATTACTCTCTTTTTAATAAATAGTTAAAATATGAAAACACATATTATTTTTCTAAACTTTTGAACATTTCTATAAAATTAATTTAATATAATCATAAAATATGAATAAATTAAATCACTAATTATAGAATTTTAAGAAAGAAGTATTTAGAAATTAAATTATTAAAAAATTTATTTTGAATAAAGTAAACCATAAACACAATTCATAGTTTTAGTTAGATAAGTTTTATTAGAAGATAACTCTTCATCTTCATCAAGATATTCTGGAATCTTTTCATCAACAAATTCAAGCTTAATATCAAACAAATCTTCAAGCATCATAGTTACATTAATATTCATACTTTCTACAGCATGTCTCTGTTTTTCAGGAAAACGACATTTATCAAATTTCTCACGGCAATTACTACAACAAATTTTACATGGTCCAATTAAACTAATAGCTTTATCATAATCTTTTTCTTTCTCAAATAATTCATTTCTTACTTTATCTGTTTCAGGATAAAATGTATCTTTAAAAATATCTTCAATTTCTTCAGGAGTATATGGTGTTTTTCGAAGTTCATCACTAAATGTAATTTGATTAACTCTAATTTCAATATAATCGTACTCTAAGAAGGATTTTTCAATGTCAAAATCATATGGTGGACAGGAGAAGTCTTTATTATATTTAGGACATTCTTCACAAAGTTTACTAATTAGTTTAGGATCTGAATATTTATAATAAAAATCATTAGCTTTCATTGTTTTAACAAAGTCTTTAACTTCAAATTTATTATCAGCCATTTTTTAATCACTACTCTATTTATTTTTTTTAAGTAACTATCATTAAAGTTATATTAAACTTATTAGATAATTGTTCTTATTTAATTATTAATTTAAATAGTATTTATACCTAAGTTACTGTAATATGATGGATATAAGCTACTTTACATTTTTAAATTTTATTAATAATATTGACCTGAAGCATAATCATATCTTATTTGTCTTTGATTTTTTTCAGGTGTTGATGATTGAGATATATTTTCTTGATTTATATTTTTGGATATAGAACTATTTTCTGTGTTATGATTTGTTGTATTACTTAAATTACTTTGATTAATTGTAGTAAATACAATAAAAGCAGTTAGTAATAATAGTACTATAATTAAAATAATTGTCTTATTCATAGATAAAACTCCCTTAGTTTTAAGATTAATTATTATACTTCTTAAATATTTTTACTTTTTAAATAAAATTTAATATGTTAATATAAATAGAATATTTAAAAATAGATATGATAAATGGATTTTATTCATTAAAAATAAAAAAAGTAAAAAATTAGGGGTTATTTATTACGTACGTTATGTATTAAATCTAATATTATTTCTCTATCTTCTTTGTTTATAGCTCTAGTTAGAAGTAAACTAATTAAATATACAATAGCTGCAAGAGGAATTATCAATAATATATTTAGATTAGTAATATATACTATGAATATTGCCATTATAATATTTGAGATAGCAATAAGTATTCCTGGTTTTATACCTTGTTTAATGTTAATTTCAATATCTGTACTGTTTACAGCTCTTAACATAAATATTAATATAACAATCTCTGTTATTACAGATGTAATACTAGCACCAATATAAGAGTAATAAGGTATTAATACTAAGTTTATTCCTACATTTATTATTGCACCAATACATGTGATTTTAGTGGCTAAAACCTGTTTATTTATAGATCCTAAAAGAATATTACAGGTAGTACTTAAAAATGAAAATGTACCTGCCCATATTAATATAAATAATGATGCACTTGCATCAATGAATTTTGCTCCATAAATTAAAGTTATTACTTGTGTTGATAATAAACATGCACCAACAGACATAGGTAAACCTAACATGAACATATACTTCATTAACTTACTAAAAACATCAGATAGTTTATTTTGATCTTTTTTATATAATTCGCTCATTACTGGAAATACAGCATTTGATATTAGTGTTAATATTGATCCGAGTACTAATAGTAATTTTTGTGAAGAACTAAATAGTCCAACAGCAACGCTTCCTGAAAGAAATGTTAACATTACACTTGGAATCCAGAAATAAATAGAAGTAAATGCTCCTGTTATACCAAAAGGAATTCCATTGATTAGTATATCACCATAAAACCCTTTATTTTTAGATATTGTAAATTTCGGATAATGTGTTAATGCAATGTATATAGTATATATTGTTGCTATTGCTATTGCAATAGGATAACCTGCTGTAACAAATATTACGTTACCTTTTAAATATATTACTACTAAAATTATTATAAGTAATGATACGTTGTATATAGTAGTTCCAATTGTTTGGTATTGCATTTCTTCATTACTTTGGAATAATGAATAAAAAAATCCACTAAATGAATTAAATACCATATATATTCCAAATAGTATCATTACATAGAATTCTGCTGTTACAAAATGACTATTCATAACAAATAAGGAATATATTATAAATGTTATAAATGTGAATATTAAACGTAATAGTCCTGTTGTTCCAAAGAATATATTAGTTTTTGATTTATCTCTTGATACTTCACGTATTGCATATGTAGATAATCCTAAATCACAGAATATACCAAATATTCCTACAAGTGATGTTGCAGAAGATATCAATCCAAATCCATATGTACCTAAGTATCTTGCTGTAAATAAATTAATAACAAACGCAATTAAACTTGCTATTAGACTTGCCATTATTAAAAATGATGAATTTTTTACTATTCTTGTTGTTACTGACATAATATCTTCTAATTTCTATTGTTTTATAAAAGTAATGAAAAACTAGTAATTTTTATATAAAGTTAATCATTTAACATTATTAATTATATTTATTTTTTACTATATTAACTTAATAACATTAAAATATATATATTATAATTAATTATTATTAAGGGAAAAAGAAATCATGTTAAATATTACTACTTTTTTAGATGCTAATGCAACACGACTAGATAAACCAGTTTATTATAGTCCAGAACGAAATGTAAGATATAATTCAAGAGATATTTTGGGAATAATCTCAGAAATAGGTCGTATTTTAAAAGATCAAGGTATTAAGAAAAATGATTGTGTGTTAATTTATTTACCTAATACGCCTGAATATTTATTCTCTTTCTTAGCTATTTGGCGTATTGGTGCAATAGCTTTACCAACTAATCGTATTTATACTACTGCAGAATTAAATTATTTTATACATGATACTGATGCAAAATTAGTTATAACTGATGAAGCTAATGATGATTTAGATACTGATTATTATATAATTGATAATATGGATAAATACGTAGATTCTGAAATATTACCTGCTGCAGAAACTAATTGGGATGATGTATGTCAATTACAATATACTAGTGGTACAACAGGTAAACCAAAAGGTGCTATGTTAACTCATGGTAATTGGTTTAGTGCTATTCAAAATGAATGTGATGTTCTTGGTATTAAACAAGATCATGTATGTTTAATTATTTATCCAATGGCTCATGTAGGAATATCATGGGCTATTGCAGCATTAAGATCAGCTGCGTTATGTATTACACTTGAATCATATGATTTTGATAAATATCTTGATGTTATTTTCGAAAATAAAGTAACTCATGCTTCTGGTATGCCTCCTGTTGTTCATTCAATATTAACAAATGGTGATAAAGTTGGAAATAAATTATACACAGTTAAAAGTATGATCTGTGGTGGTGGACCATTACATAGAGATATATGGAAAAAATTCTATAAAAAATATGGAATTGCAATATTAAATGCTTATGGATTATCTGAATCTATTGTAATTGGAACAGGTACTGTAATTCGTCCAGAAGATTATGCATTTGCTGATAGATTTGAAAGTGTAGGTCATCCAGTATGTTTTAGTGAAGTAAAAATAGTTGATCCACATAACTCAGACAAACAACTTGAAAATGAAGAACAAGGTGAAATTGCATTACGTGGTCCTTCTATAGCAAAAGGTTATTGGGATATGCCTGAAGCAACAAAAGAAGTATTTTTAAATGATGGTTGGTTTTTAACTGGTGATATTGGATATATTGATGAAGATAATAGACTTTTTATAACAGATCGTAAAAAAGATATGATTGTCATGTCTGGATGGAAAATATATCCAACAGAAGTAGAAGAAGTGCTAATTAGATATGATAAAGTTAGTGAAATTGCCTTATTTAGTGTACCCGATGAACATCGTGGAGAAATACCTGTTGCAGCAGTTATATGGAATGGTGAAGAAGATGTTGAAGGTTTATTAATTTATGCTCGTGAATATCTTGCACGCTATAAAATCCCAAGAAAAATATTCTCTGTTGATGAATTACCAAGAGTGAATGGATGGAAATTATTAAGACGTGTTCTACGTGAAAAATACTCTGAATGAAAAATAATATTTTTATTTAGAAAAAAATTATTATACTATAATTGTTATAATATTAGTGTAGACTAAAAATATAATAAACTAAAAATATAAAATTATTTAAATATTTAAAAACTAAAATTATCAGAGTGTAAAAAAAATGCATGGAAAGGAAATAAGTGAAAACGTAGAGGAATATCTAGAAACTATTTATAAAAAAAGTCAAAGTAGTGGAATGGCTAAAACTACGGAAATTTCTAAAGATTTAGGTATTGCTCCTGGAAGTGTCACTCAAATGCTTAAAAAACTGGAAGAAGAAGGTTTTGTGGATTACTATCAATATAAAGGAGTACAATTAACAGATAGTGGATATAAAATAGCTCGAAAAATTGTTAGAAAACACCGTTTAATAGAAACTTTCCTATATGATATGCTTAATATAAAAATGGAAAATTTACATGAACAAGCATGTGCAATGGAACATTCGTTATCTGATGAAGCTGAAAGAAAGATATGTCAATTATTAGAACATCCGGATCAATGTCCAGATGATCATAATATAATACCTGAATGTGATTTTAAGTTATCTACATGTCAAGAATGCTTAGAAATAGAAGATATTGATGAAGTAAATAGAAGAATTGAAAAATTAGTAGCAATTGTTAACATGAAGCCATATCAAAAAGGGAAAATTAAATTTATTAGAGGTGGCAATGATACTATACAAAAATTGCTTGACAAAGGTATAACTTTAGAAACAGAAATATCTTTATTAAATGCTACACCACTTAATGGGCCAGTACAAATATTAGTAGAACAAGATGAAATTTCTTTGGATAAAGGATTATCATACAATGTATTTGTTGAAATAGAATAAAATATTTTATAATCCTTTAATTACTTTTTTTTTTAATTTAAAATTAGAATATACATTACTTTTTTAAAAAAATAAATTTAACAAAGAATAATAAATTATTCTTCATTAATTTTGAGGCATTTTGAATAAAACAACATTACATGGTGCTGCATGTACAACTTCTTCAGTTACACTACCAAGTAAATTTTTATCTATTTTTTCTTTACCTGAACCTACGAGGATTACATCAGATTTTGCTTCTTTTGCATATCTTACAATTTCATCAGCTGGTTTTCCTTCAGTTAATACAGCATCAATTTTGAAATCTTTGTCTTCTGTAGCTTCTTTGAATTTAAGAATTAATTCTTTGAGTATTTTTTTTCCACGTACTCTTAAATCGTCCCTTATTTGTTTTTTTAGTGATGAACTCTGTAATCCACTAGATGGTGATTCAACTACATATAATAATGTTAATTCAACATTTTTTTCACTAAACATGAATAATGTTTGTCTTACAAACTCATCCATAAAGTTTCCCATACAAGGTAATAATATTTTCACTGTCATTTTTCTCACTTCACAATCATTTCTATTTAAATATATACAATTGAAACTATATATCTTTTAATGTAATTTGAATTATCATTTTATCATTAATATTTTATAATAATATTATATAATTAAATAATAAAAAGATATATATTATAATTACTATAAATTAGACTAGGAGATGATAAAATATGAAATATCGATGTAAAGTATGTGGATATGTATATGACCCAGATAAAGAAGGTACAGCATTTGAGGATTTACCAGATGATTGGAAATGTCCTTTATGTGGTGCAACTAAAGACATGTTTGAACCAGTACAATAAATAGGTATATGCTAATTGATTTAGAATTAAATATATTTCTTTAAGTATTTTTATTCTTTTTCAATAAAACGAATTGTAGTAATTCTATTTACTACAATAATTTTTTTAATAATTTTTTAACCGTCGTTTATGATTATCCATTATTATTTGGAATTATTATCTTAGTAACAAGTATATAAAACTAATGAAGTAATCTCTCTTTTTTTAAACAATAATGGAGTTAATAGTATAAAAAATAATTAAACATTGTACAGTGTTATTATTGAAAAATTAATTTTTTATCATCCCATGAATTAATATTTTTTATTATTTATATTTATGTTTCAATATTTATACTAAAGATCATAATAAAATAATAAATACTATAACTTATAAATATATTATATGAAGATTTAAATAATTGATTATTACAATCTTTTTTAACAATCTAAAAGAGAGGGAATAATATAATAAATTAATCTATACTCACAGTAATAAAAAAAAATAAAAAGGAATAAAGGTAGTGATATAATGTTATTTGTAGAAGGTGAAGTTGGTGGAAAAAAATATAGAGAACCATTCTCTAAAGGAATTCTATCAAAATCATTAATAAGAGCTGAAGTTGAGCCAAATAAAGCATATGCTCTTGCAACAAAAATAGAAGAAGGATTTGAAGCTGAAAATAATGATGTAATTCAAATAACAGACATTATTGAAAAAGTAGATCAAACACTCAAAGAGGAAGACCCTGAATTAGCAAACAAATATATAATATGGAAAAAAATCAGAAAATCTGAAGATCCATTAATTATATTGGTTGGTGGGGCATCAGGAGTAGGAACTTCTTCTATCTCATTTGAAATAGCAAATCGTCTTGGTATAAAAAATATGCTAAGTACAGATATGATAAGAGAAGTAATGAGAAAAATTGTATCAAAACAACTTTGTCCAACCCTTTTTGAATCAAGTTATACTGCTGCTGATTCATTAACGACTCCAGCACCTCCCGAATTTGATAGAGTATTATTAGGGTTTAAAGATCACGTAGATACTGTAAGTGTCGGTATTGATGGAGTGATTGAAAGAGCTATCAAAGAAGGTATCAGTATAGTTATAGAAGGAGTACACATTGTACCAGGATTCATAAATGAAGACTTAATGAACAAGCCAAACGTACATATGTTCATGCTTTCATTGTCTGATGAAGAAATACATAAAGGTAGATTTTATTCAAGATGTAGACAATTATGGGCTAGACGTCCTTTAAAAAGATATCTTAACAATTTTACAGCAATACGAAAAACACATGATTACATTGAAAGTCAAGCACATAAGTATAACATACCAGTTATAGAAAACATTGATGTAGCAACAACAATCGATACTATGATTGAACATATAATTGCTGAAAAGAAAAAAGAAGAAGAACTGTTACAAGCAGAGTAAAATATTTTTTTATTATATTGGGAATGTGAAAAAATTATTTTATGAAAATGATTAATGATTTTCATTTCCATTTT
>CAYNSJ010000061.1:0-16534 GCA_964399835.1 uncultured Methanobacteriaceae archaeon
AGTATCAAGGGAGAATAACTGAATACAACACAGTTAATAGTATTCTACTACTATAATGACATATCTCAAACAAATAAAAGACAATTGCTTGTCGCACAAAAAAAATAAGAAAAAGTAAGTTTAATTATTTAAAATAATATGATTAACTTGAACTATATAAGTATCCTTGAGCTGCAGATATAAATGCTAAGATAAATGGTGTTATTATTAATGCATTTAATATTGAACCAATAACTGGAATATATAATATAAGACTACCTATTGCAGAAATAATCATAATTATAATAATAGCTATTATAACCCATAATATAAGGGAAACCCATCCAATATTACCAATATCACTTATTACTGCACCAATATCTAATCCATCTCTTAAACTACCTGATTTAGCTAATCTACATTCACCAATGAAAGCTAATAAACCAAATAAAACGAATAGTATAAAGCTTACAATTATCACTGTAGCTAATGAACCTAATACGGGTGTTACTAAATTACCTGGTATAGCAACATTTGGATGAGCACTAATATATGTAAGTAAATTGTTAACTGCACCAGCATTTGTTGTAGCTATTGCTACTATAGTTATTATTATAACTGGAATAATAAAGTATATAAATAATAATATATCATTTTTGATACCATTTACTAAATCATCCATCCAATTAAATTCTGGAAGCTTGTTACTTGATGAACTAGTTTCTCTAATTATATTAAGTAAGTAACCAGTTACAATAAATGATACTACCATTCCAACAACTTCAATTAAATTAACAAATATTCCACTTAATCCAAAGCCTGTTAAAATACCAGATAAACCAGTAATTAATGATAAAACAGCAAATATTAAAAATTTATCAAGGTTGTCTCTAATACAATCAAATGCACTAGTAAATGTGTTTATAACATCTGTCATCTATTTCACCTCCATCTTTTTTTCAATGTTATATAATAATATATTAGTTTTCTTATGTTTTAATATTTTTTATTTTTTATTAGATAATATTGAATATTCTTTTTTTATTTTAAATATAAAGTTATATACTGTTTATTAAACATAAAATAAATTTGTATTTTAATGTTTTAGAGTGTAATACTTTTATTATAATTATTTATAAATAATAATATCTTATATATTATATATTTTTTAATATTTTTCAGGTAATTATTTATGATTTTAAAATCTTAAATTTAATATATCATATTTTATAGATATACTAATATATAATAAAAAAATTAAAAGGAGGGACGAATGTTTGAGACAGAGGGGACTTATTTTAATAGTAGTAATTGTTTTACTTGTGGCTGGTGTAGTAGCAGGTTATTATGGATATAATAATTTTTTTGTAAATTCTAATGGTAATCCATTAATGCCTGCTAATAATACAACTACTAATCTTACAACAACTAATACAACAAATAATAATACAACAAATAACACTTCACAGACAGGTAATGCTGTTCCAACAGCTACTGCTACAGCTTCTAGTGGTGGTGCTATTGATATTCAACAGGTATCCATTACAACAGGACATAGCCTTGAGAGTAAAAGTCATGCATCTGTTTATATAGGTCAACAGCATGCTGGTGAATCTGTTAGTATTGTAACTAAATATTATAGGGACGGTAGTCAATTAAATCCAGGTAACACTATACAAAAAACAGTATCTTCAGCAGGATATGTTGAAGTAGATAGTGCTAATGCATTTAAATATTATCCAGATACAGTAATTGTAACAGTCAATGGTGCTGGTGGTAGTGATACTGTAACATGTAATTTAAATATTGAATCAGGTACTCAAACTTGTAACTTTTAAAGTTAATGAGTAAAAACTGATTTCTTTCTATTTTTTTTTAAAATTATTCATAAATGAAATTAAAATTAGTTATTATTTCTTAGTAAAAAAAAGAGGATGACTAAAATAATATTATATCATGTCATCAATTTTTATATATTATTAAGTTTAATATTAATCATTGTTTATAATATTAATTTGTATTGAATCATCTGATTTTGTTGCTATTTTGTTACCTGAGAATATTGCTTTAAGTAAAAATATTCCTTCTTTTTGTGGTGTATAGTATACATATGCTATTCCATGTTTTCCTGTAACTGATTTACCAATAGTTTTATCATTTAATTTAAAAGTAACTGAAGCATTTTCTATAGGTTGACCCTTTGTGTTTATAAGATTTGCTGTAATGAATATTCTTTTACCAGTAACTATCGTATGATTAGTAAAAACAGTAATACTTGATTCATATTTTATTGTAGATACTACTTGTATATTATTTGTTACATTAGAAATTACACTTGTATTACTTTCATTAGAAATTTCATGATAATTGTATATTTCTATATTATTAAGTATATAGTTTAAATTTACTGATTTGGTATTGTTATTATCTTTTTTTAGAACATTATTTATATTATTTGATAGACTTTTTATATTATTTGTACTATCTGCATTGTGTGTGTTTGAAATTGCAGAATATTTATTTCTAGAAATTCTACATTTATTTGATGTAGAACCTGTTGGAAGTAAAGTTATACATATTATTAATAATAATGTTGTAAAAGAGATAATATATTTATTATTATCTTTTATCATTTGATTACCTTTTATTTGAATTAATTTTTTTTATTTAATAACTAACTATCGAAATCATCTCTTTTTGAGTATAACTTTTTATGATTTCAGATAATTCAGAAACATTAAATAATTATATTTATATTTATATATGAAGATATTAATATAAATTTATCTTTTAAAAAAAACACATTTAAAAGACCATATTCTTATTAATAGTTAAATATTGGAAACTATATATTATATACTATGATTAAAAGCGGGGAGAATAATGAGATTTGATTTAGATGAACAAATTGATATAGAACCTGATAGATTATTATCTTTAACTGATGGTATTTTTGCATTTGCAATTACTTTATTGGTTTTAGGTATTAAATTACCAGAACAGGCAATTTTCGGATCAACTATAGCATTAGATCATTTCTTAGTATCTTTATTACCTGAGTTAGGGATTTTTATTGTAAGTTTTATTGTTATAAGCTCGTTTTGGGTTTATCATCATGAGTATATACGTGTTAAAACAGTAACTTTACCTTTCTTATGGATGAATATGATATATTTATTATTAATTGTTTTAATACCATTTACAACATCTGTTGTAGGTGAATATACAAATTTTTTAGATGCTAATGTATTGTTTGGTTTTAATGTATCTATGGCTAATATAATATTTTTAATAATGTTTACAATTGCATCTAAACGTAACTTACTTGAAGATCATGTTGAAGAAAAAAAAGATCATGCTTATAAAACATTAGTTGTACTATTTTTTACAACAATTGTGATTAATTTCTTGAATATTTTCTATTCAAGCTCATGTATATATTTATTTTTCATGTTACCTCTTGTTACAACAGCAATGGATATATATCATAGAGTTTAATACTTTTTTTTATTTTTTTTTATATTTTACTATTTATTTCAAAATTATTATTATAACACTACTTATTTTAAAAAATTATAACTTTATCAAGTATATTCTGATAAAAAGAAATATTATTAACTAATAAAATATATAAAGATATAATAGTTATTATTTATTAAAAAAATAATATTTAAAAAAAATAGACTGTAGATTAAAATGATAGATAAATTATATTGCTCAACATGTGGTGAACTTAACAATACTGATCGAAAATATTGTGTTAAATGTCATGAATTACTTCATAATTTAAATAAACTTCCATTAAACAATACAATAGATTCATTTGATGTATTATTCTCTTTAGAATATGAAAAAACTTTGAAAAATAAAACATTAACAATTGATGATTATGAAACTATTATTGAAAATATTATAGAAACAGGAAAAAATAGATTGATTCTTAAAAAAAATATGACAACACTTGAAAGAATAGAAGCAATAGCAAGAGCATATGCACCAGTTATATATAAAGATATAGGAAACAGTTATGGAGAATATGCATATAATGTAATTTGTGTTGATAAAAAATTTGATTCAGCAATACAAATAGCAACATTACTACATGAACTTACACATCATTTATTTACAGAAATATTAGAACAAGTATTAACATACACATGGAAAGTTAAAAAAACATCAGTAATAGAATCATTTATACAAACAACAACATCAATACCGGCAATATTATTAATTTCAGAATATTGTGCAAGTACAACAGAAAGTAACTATCTTCCTGAAGAATATGTATCTTATTCATCATTTAATTCAATATGTGAAGAAATAAATTATGATAAAAATTCATTAAGTACTGGATTAATATTAGGATCTAGTATGAGTAATGATATACATAGAATACTTTCTTCATTTATAGATGAAAACCTAGAAAAAGCTATAAAACAAGAATTTATCATTAATCATACAAAATCAATTGCAAATCCAATATGTATAGAAAAAGGAAAAAGTGTTAATAGTGGAATAATAAGAAATGTATTTATGTTACGTATATTAACTATGAGTTATGTATACTTTAAAGATTTAAAATATATAGACTTATTAGAACGTAATAAAAACTTATTTGAAAAATCATATGAAAAAGGAGCAATATAACTTATTTATTATAAGCTGAACCATTATAATACTGGTTAAGCTCCCTATTTAATACTTCTAAATCTTCATTATTAAAACATCTAATCAAATATTTGAATGTAACATCTAGTGGAACTATCCTTATATCAATTGTTAATTTTTCATCAGCTAGATGGAAATACTCTTTTAAAGAATTAAAATCTAAAGATACAATTTTTAATACATAATTTAAATATTTTATAAATTTAGGATCTAATCTATCTATATTATAAAGAGTATAATAACTAAGATTCATATTATAAATAAATTTCTTCAATAATGCAATTACTCTATTTTTATTGTCATGCATTAAATTATAAATATGTTCTTCTAAATCAAAAGAAGACACATAACTTATTAAATCACCTTTTTTATTAAATTTTTCACGATTAATATCAAGTAACATAAGTGCAACTTCTTCTTTAGTAAAATCTTTACATTTACTTAAATACAATCCATCATAATCCATAATATTATTAATCATTGAGTCTTTTAAAACAGCATCATAAAAAAGAGCATGCTGATTACTATCAAAGAACTTTTGTCCATTAGAACTTAAGATATATTCTTCACCAAAAACAGATAAAATCTCTTTATCTGCTAAATTATTAACTATTCTTTTTATCAAATCACTTTTTTGGTTATCCCCATGAGATAAACCATTCTTTTCTAGTAAAAACCTTAATTGATAAATATTTTTATCATTTAATAAATCAATTATTTTCTTTGGTTTTATTAAATTTTCTTCTATTATTTCAGATTTCAAAGAATCTAAACTTGTAATATTATATGTATAATAAAAAGAAGAAGGCATTTTTTTAAATACAGAATATTCTTTTATTTGATTTAACAGTAAAACCTTAGCAAACCTATGATAAACATTTCCTTGTTTAATACGTTTAGTATATAATAATTCTAATTCATTAGTATCTAACTGTTCAACAGTATCCTCAGGTAATACATCCCTAGATGTGACTTTTTGAATTTCATTATTCTCATCAACACGAATAATATCTCCAGGCTTTAAATTTTCAGGAATAAAACTTTCTGATATTTCAAATAAACCAATAGTATCAACCTTTTCTTCACCACAAGAATAACAATATTTATCAGAACTTAATAACTCTTCACCACATTTCTTACAAGCTACTTTTGTAAATTGTTGATTTAGCATATAAACTAATTTATTTTCATTTGTAATTAATTGTCTATCATTACCTTTATTTTCATAGTATAAAGAGTCTAATAATTCAATTATTCTATTACTTATATTGTTTATATCAATTTGTCTTGTTACAATTTCATCATGGAGTTTAAATTTAATTAAATAGCCATCAGTTTCAGATAAAGATCTTCTAGCTAATTCATTACTATAATTTTCGGAAAGATTAACAGAACCCATGATCTCATTTAATTTTTCTATTCCAACATTAATATCATCAGATTCCATAATTTATCACATCTTAACTATATATTTATTAATCTGTTTTTCATTAGTATATAATTATTGTTATGAAATAAAAAACAAAATAAGAAATAGAAATAAGTTATTTTAAAAAAATATTAAAAAAATAAGTAAGTTTTATAAAGTTAATATAAATCCTACTCTATTTGACTATATAAACGTCCTAACGTAGCATTTAAAAATAAAAATGAAAATGGTGCAATTACTAAAGATACTATTAAATGTCCAATAAGTGGAAAACTATTTATAACTGATTGTAGTAATCCAATCAATGTAATAATTACTAGTAATAAGGTTATCCATTTAGCAAAAGAAAGTAAACCAATTTTACGAATATCTTTTAATATACTATAAAATTTAAATACTTCTTTTAATTTTCCATACTTAGCTAATCTACAGGTACCAACTAAAAGTAATAACTCAAAGAAAATTATCAATATAGCTGCAAGGATAATCATAATAGTTAATGAACCAATAAATGGACGAATAATATAAGAAGGTACTACTGTTGAATAAGATATATGTTCTGTTATATATGTTATTAATTCGATCAATGCTTTTTTATCAATTACAAAAAATCCGATTAACACAGTAATTGATGAAGGAATTACAAAATATATTATAGCTACAACACTTTCTTTAATACCTTCAATAAAATTATCTATCAAACGAAACTTAGGAATATCTTTACCTGAATATATATTCTCTTTTATTATGTCAATAGCGTAACCTTCTAAAATTAAAGTAGTAATAACTGTTAATATTCCAAAAATTAATGTTATATAGTTTTGTCCTGTAATACCTATGGATTGTAATATGCCTTTTGAGTTTTCAATTAAATATAAAAACCCAATAAGCAAAAACATGTACCAATTTTGTTTTGTATACTCAAATGCTTCTATCATTGGTTTTGTACTGCTTGTCATTAATTATGTTCCCTTATCTGTTTAGAATAAATAAATATTATGGTTTATTATTCAATAAAAGATATTATGTTTCTTATTTTATTTATAAATTAGGATTATTTAAAGTATTATTGCTATAACGATTTTAATATTCACTAGTAACATTTGGTATGTTACCATAACTGTCTGGTGGATTTCTATATACTGTATAATTATTCTCAATAGCACTTTGTCCTACTGAAAAATTATAATTTAAATGTTTATAACCATAATAAGGATTTATCCATTTATTATGGATATACAATTGTATTGTATGGTGAGTACCACTTTTAGATGAATTTGAATGATATACAATATCTCTAGCAGGAATATGTTCTTCAAAATTAAATCTATAATATAAATAAGCAGTCATACCATAACAATCTGCATTTTTATTTTCTTTAATATACTTATAAGCAATATATGGGTCATGACTTGATCCATTTTCTGCAAAAGATTTATAACTAACTTTTGATGCATCAGCCCATATATTACGTTCAGAATCAGTTATATTATTATAATAATAATATTTAAAATAATCAGAATCTATGTTAGGATTCATTTGATTATTAATTTCATCAACAACAGTAATTAATGAATTAGGAATCATTAAAAACGTTAATAATGCTGTAATTATAAGAATTAATACTATTATTATATTTTTGTTCATTATTTAATCAACTATTCCCTTTTTTTAAATATTATCTTTATTTGTAGTAATAAAAGTTATGATTAATGAAATAATTATCAATATACAATAACCACTTGAAATTTGTAATAAACTGAAATTATTACCAATTTGTCCAACAACTAAATTAGGTATAGCTGCACCACCATAACTAATTAAATAAATAGTAGATAATACACCAGCTCTTTCAACATTTGTTATTCGACTGATAATACTTTCCATACTAGCAGCAAAAGCTACTCCAATAGCAATTCCTCCAATTATACTAGCTACTAAAAATAATACAACTAATTTATATTGTAAAGAAGCAACAATTAATGTAGTACATACTGTGAAAACTACCATACTCCATCTTTGGGCAGATACTGTTTCAAATTTACTAATCAAAGTATTTCCAACTATCTGTGGAGCCATTAAACTAGCAAATATAGCTGCAGCAAGTACTGGTGTATGAACACCAAACTGAACCGTGGATATACTTGAACTAAATGCTTGATAAAAACCACCTAATGCCCAAGTTCCTATAAATATAGCACTAGCTGGTATTAAAACTTTTTTTATACTATTTGGTCTTTCAATAACAGGTTTTACTGATTTTAAAACACCTTCTTTAGGTTGAACTGTTTCAACACCAAAACTAATTAAAATACCTGAAATAACTAACAATACTATTAATAATAAAAAGGTACTTGTTATAAATGATATATTAAATGATACTATTAACGCTGATCCAAAACAACCAAGTGTTAAACCAATCATTGTACTACTACTAGTTACAATAGCTGCTAGTTTACTTGATCCTTTTGGTGTTGTATCCACAAGATAAGCAGCAACACAACTAGAAGCTAAACCACAAGATAAACCTTGTAATAACCTACCAATCAAGAATACACTTAGACTATTTATGAAAATAAAACATATACAACCTGTTATTCCAAGCAGTAATGTAATACCAATTGTAATTCGTCGACCAAGATAATCAGATACTCTACCAAAAAATAATAAACTAATTACAGTTCCAACAAAGTAGAAAACTGCACTCATAGATAAATTAGCTTTTGTAATATAAATTTGTGACTGGAATATTGTATATAAAGGTATTGGAGCAGAAGATGCTGCATATATTATAATCATTGCAATTATTGCTCCAATAAATCCAACCTTATTTCTTATATTTGTATTAATATTAAAATCTCCTCTAGGTAATATTGTTATAATAAATAAAAAAAATTCTTAAAATAATGTATTAAAAAAGGGGGAGATGAATGAAACTTATTTTCTAATTAAATAAAAAATAAATTATTACATATCCATTGCTAAATCAATTTCAAATAATTGAGCTACATCTTTTAATAAATCAGGTATTTCTAAATGTTGAGGACATATTTTAACACATTGTCCACATTCAATACAATCAGATGCTTTACCAACATCTTCTTTTAATGTATATGTATTATAATATCCTTGTTCAGATGAAAAACCATTTGAAGGGAATTGTTTTTCTGCATTATATAATGCAAAGAATTGATTATTCTATATTTTCACGTATAATTTTTGCAGGAGATCCTACTGCTATTGTATTACTTGGAATATCTTTATTTACTAAACTTCCAGCCCCTATTATTACATTATCACCAATAGTAACACCTGGAAGTATCATAGCATTAGCACCAATCCAACATCGATTGCCTATTTTAACAGGTTTACTACAATTTGTGAAAGTATATTCAATAGATTCATCAAAATTTCCATTATCATCAATATATTTATAAGTTCCATCATCTAATGAATCATCTATTGGAACAACTCGTTTTTTAGTTGATATTGGATGATCTGCTGCAAATATTTGGACACCAGGACCTAATAAACATACATCACCAATCTCAATTGAATCTGGATCTAAAAATACTGCATTTGCATTTATAAATGTATGTTTTCCTATTTTTATATTGAATCCTAAATTACATGTGAAAGGAGCGGTAACAAAGCTACCTTTACCAATTTCACCAAATAATTCAGATATTAACTTTTGTTGTTTTTCAGCATCTACAGGGCTACATTGATTAAATTCATGTAATAATTCTGCTGATCTAACCCATTTTTTATGCATTTCATGTTTATTTTCACTAAATAATGTTCCTTTTTTTAATTTATTTTCAGTCATGTAATTTTCTCCTAAAATTAATTAAAGAATAATATAAATTAATTATATTATCATTTTATATAATTTATTACATATCCATTGCTAAATCAATTTCAAATAATTGAGCTACATCTTTTAATAAATCAGGTATTTCTAAATGTTGAGGACATATTTTAACACATTGTCCACATTCAATACAATCAGATGCTTTACCAACATCTTCTTTTAATGTATATGTATTATAATATCCTTGTTCAGATGAAAAACCATTTGAAGGGAATTGTTTTTCTGTATTATATAATGCAAAGAATTTTGGAATTAAAATATTTTTAGGACAACCCTCAAGACAATAACCACATTCAGTACATGGAATTTCAATTGAATTATTTATGATATCAGCAACTTTATCAATAATTTCAAATTCATCATCATTTAATGGCTCAGCAGTCTTAGATATTGCAATATTTTCTTCTAATTGTTCATAATTAGACATACCACTTAACACTATCATTACATCTTCAAGACTTTCACAAAAACGTAATGCCCAAGATACATTAGAAGCATTTGGATTGTAATCTTTAAGTAATTTCTCAGCTTCTTCAGGAATATCGACTAATGTTCCACCTTTAACAGGTTCCATTACAATAACTGGTTTATTATATTTTTGTGCTATTTCATAACATTTTTTTGATTGAATACCTTTATTTTCCCAATCAATATAATTTATTTGTAATTGAATAAAATCTACATCATCAGCATGTTCTTTTAATACCTCTTCTAATAATTCAGGACTATCATGTGTAGAAAAACCTACCTTTTTTATTTTTCCTTCAGCTTTTTTATCTAAAACAAATTTGAAAGAATCTATTTCAGTAAAAGCATTTTCGGTCCAAGTACATACATTATGAAGTAAATAATAATCAAAGTATTCAACACCACAACGTTCTAATTGTTCATTAAAAAATATTTCCATTTGTTCTTCTTTTTTTAATAAGAATATTGGTAATTTATCGGCTAGTTGAAAACTTTCCCTTGGATATCTTTTTACTAATCCTTCTTTTAATGCTACTTCACTAGCTCCATTATGATAAGGATAAGCTGTATCAAAATATGTAAAACCTTCTTTCATAAACTTATCAATCATTTTATTTACTTCTTCTTGATCAACACTTGCATAATTTGTTTCATCTTTTAATGGGAGACGCATTGCTCCAAATCCTAATTATTTCATGTTAATATTTCACCTTTTAATAAATAATTTCATAAATTTTTACCCATTTCATAAGCTTCTTTAGGATATGATGAGTTTATAATATCATCTCTTACTCCACAAGATGTTGCTAATATTATTCCTTTATCTTCTAATTTTAGATATTTGACAATAGTTTCATAATGATTAACAAGTGCTTCCATAGTCCAGTCATTATTATCATAACTAGTTGCCATTAATATTGATTTTTTTCCAGATCCCATTATTTTATAATTTATTGAATAAAATCTATCAATAACAGTTTTCATTTGTGCACTCATTCCAAAGTAATATAATGGAGTTATAAATGCTATTACATCAGAATCTAATATATTATCATAAATTTTTTTCATATCATCATTTATTATACATTTACCACTTGAAAGACAAGCATCACATCCATCGCATGGTTTTATATTTTCAAATGCAGAGTCAAATCTAAATATCTCATGACCTTTTTCTGATGCTCCTTTTATGAATTCATCAGCTAGTACAAATGATGTTCCTTTTTTATGTGGACTTCCTGTAATTACGGTTATTTTCATTTTAATCACTTCATTTTTTAATTTTTAAATTAATATATATATATATACATACTTTCTAAATTTTATATATATAATTCATTATATTTATATATTAGTTATTAAAATTATTTTTATTTAAATGTATTATTAAACTTAAAAAGTTATTATTGTAACAATATTTAACATATTCATATAACAGACTATTGTCTAATGATAGAAATAACCAAATAATAAAAAGGTGAATATATGAATCTTATAGATAATTTAAAAAGCACACTTAATGCAGAAAAAGTAGAAAAAGTACCTGTAGTAAGTGTAACACAAGTTGGTACAGTAGATGCAATGGAAACAAGTAAAACTAACTGGCCAACAGCACATAAAGATCCTGAACAAATGGCAAGGTTAGGTGCATCATTATATGAACAAGCAGGTTTAGAATGTTTAAGAGTACCTTTTGATTTAAACATTGAAGCAGAAGCAATGGGTTGTGAAATAAATTTAGGTGATAATAATCTAACTCCTGATTTAAAAGGAAATTTAACAGATGATCCTGAAGAACTGGATATACCAGATGATTTTTTAGAAAATGGTAGAATACCCATAGTATTAAAATCTATAGAAATATTAAAAGAACAATATGATGAAGTACCTGTAATAGTAGGTGTTTCAAGTCCATTTACAGTATCAAGTCTTTTATTAGGTGTTGAAAATCTTATTAAACTATTGAAATCAAATCCTACTGCTGTAGAAGATGTATTGGATATAGTATTGGAAGCAATTATTGAATATATTCAACTTATAAATGAAGCAAATCCTGATGTAATAACATTAATAGATGGAACTGCCTCTTCTGGATTATTAAGCCCTAATGATTTTGAAGAATATGTACAACCTCTTTATACGGAATTAGAAAATGAAATAGAATCACAAAGTGTATTACATATGTGTGGTAATACAACACCAATTATAAACGATTTATTAGATTGTGGATTTAATGGCTTGTCTGTTGATGAAACAATCAATATAAATGATTTTATAGATATTAAAAACAATTCAAATACCAAAACACAGATTATAGGTAATATATCCTCAAGTAGTACTTTATTAAATAAAGCTCCACAAGATGTAAAAACAGAGGCAAAAGAAATACTAAAAGCAGGAGTTGATGTATTAGCTCCAAGTTGTGGTATTGCACCTAAAACACCTTTAATGAATATAAAAGCATTAGTAGAAGCTAGAAATGAATTTTATGAATAAATATCTAATAAAATAAAAATGATCCTTTGTTTTCAAAAGGATTAAAAATAGAGAAATTTAAAAGTGTATAATTATACACTTTCTTCTTTTTTATGATTTTGTTTTTTTAAGGTTAATGCAAATACAAATAAAACTGCAAGTACTATTGCAGCAAGTGTAAATGAAAAATTAACTCCTGTTACTAACCCTTGTATTTGTTGGGTAGCTGTTGGATGAGCTATATTTTTTAAATAATTTACTTGACCAAATGACATGAAACTTACAAATAATGAAGATCCTACTGCTCCACCCATCTGTTGTAATGCAGTCATTATTGCAGATCCAGAAGTGTAAGATTCCTGATTTAAACTACTTAATGTGTTAGTTTGATTTGGTGATACTGTTATTGCTGAACCTACATAGAAACCACAATTTAATATTATAATTATTGTTAATGATGTTGTTATAGTTAGATGAGCTAATAATAACATTGAAATACAAGATATGATTAATCCTGAAGCAACAATAATTTTTGGTCCTTTTTTATCATAAATATGACCAGCTACTATAGGTAAGAAACAATTTAAAATACTTCCTGGTAACATTATTAAACTTGCTATTAATGATGTAGTTCCAAGTGCTGTTTGTAAGTACATTGGAAGTAAAATAACTATAGCAAAAGTAATCATTATACTTAAGGTATTTATTATTATTCCTACTGCAAATATTTTATTTTTAAATACACGTAAATCTAATAATGGTTGTTTTATTCTAAATTGACGTAAACAAAATAGAGTTAAACTAATTATACCAATAATAAATGATGATATTGTTAATATATTAAATCCTAATTCACCAATATAACTAAATGCTGTTAATATTCCTCCAAATCCAATAATTGATAATATTACTGATGTTACATCTAATTCTGGTGAAGATCTACCACTAATATTTTTAAGGTGTTGATAACCTACAAATCCTGTTATAATAAAAAATATTAACATCAATAAGAAAAATGCATGCCAATTGGTTATTCCCATAATTGCACCCATTAATACTGGTGATACCATAGGTGCGGCAAATATTACAAGACTTACTAAGCCCATTACAAATCCTCTTTTTTCTATAGGACTTAATAACATAACACTATTAATTACTAGTGGTACAAATATTCCTGTTCCTATTGCTTGAATTACTCTGGATATGAATAGTAATGTAAAATTATTTGAGACTAACCCAATTATAGTTCCTATTACTAGAAATCCCAAAGCTCCTGCAAACAGGTTTCTTGTCGAATATTTTTTCATTAAATATGCACTTACTAAGAATACAATTCCTGAAATAAATACAAAAATGGTTGTTAACCATTGTACTGTACTTGCTGAAACTGCGTATTCTATCATTATTGATGGAAATGCAATGTTTAATGCAGTTTCATTAAGCATTGTGAAAAATCCACCAAGTAATAATATTCCTAGTATTTCTTTTATGTTTCTTTCTGTTAAATCTTTTACATGTGTAATTTCAGTCATTATTAATATACTCCTCAGACTAATCTTTTAAAAGATTTGAATGATATGATAAAAATTATTAGACCAGTCTATATAATATATCTTATTAAAATTATTAGACTATAAATAATATAATTTTTTAAAAAAAATAGTATAACTTCTATTTTAATATAGTTGGGATTTGTTTAGCAACATTAAGAAGTGGTTCATCACTCTTATTTGTTAAAGACATTAATATTGCACCTTCAATCATAGATTCAATAAGTAATCCATACTCTTCTGCTTTTTCATTTTCAAAGCCACCCTTAATTAACTTCTTGGTATAAATATCTTGCCAAGATTTAAAAGTATTCATACAAGCTACACGTAACTTATCATTAGTCATAGCTGTTTCAAGTGCAATTAAGTTTATAGAAACTTTTTTACTACTTTTAAATGAGATTATGTCTTCTTGAGGTGCGTATAAACCATCAGCCATTTTTACAATATAATCTGTGATAGATTCAACAGGATCATCAATTTCTGCAAGTTTATTCTTAATTCTTTCTTCAACAAAATCTTTTGTTAAATTAACAGCTTCTAAGGCTAATTGTTCTTTTCCTTCTGGAAAGTAATAGTATAAAGAACCTTTTGGAGCATCACTTTTTTTAAGAATTTCATTTAAGCCTGTTGCATGAAATCCTTTTGTTTGAAAAAGACTTGTAGCAGTATTTAATATACGATCCCTTGTACTATTTCTATTTTTCATATATATCATCTTTAAAAAAAATATATAGACTAGTCTATTTACTAGTTATAATATTGTTTATGTTATTAATATCATAAATACTTTTCTAAAAAATAATAACTTAAAAAAATCTGCATAAAAAAATAATAATATATAATAATGGGGGAGGGGAGAGAAAATAGAATTAATTTTTTATATTATCCAACTTTTCTTATTCTTTATTATTATCCTTAAAAGCTGGTACTAATTCAGGTCTTATCTTTCTAATAGCATTCATTAGTAATACAGTTACAACTCCTTCTATTATTCCTACAACAGCTTCTATAGGAACAATAAATGTTAAACCATATGTTATTGGGAATGTATTAGATAAAGCATATTCTATACTTACAATTAAACCTATCAGCGTAGTTGTTAAAAATGCAGATATAAAAAATGCTGCCTGTTGATTAAATCTAACCAATAATTTATATATTCCATATGCTAACCATGGAGCAATTATTGCTAAATTTAAAATATTTACACCCAATGTAGTAATTCCACCTTCAAATCCTACTAATACTTGAACACCAGTTACTAAAGTAAAAACAATTGTTGCATACCATGGATCATATAATGCAATAAATGTTATTAAAGATAAATGAGCACAAGCGGCTACGGGTAATGGAAGATCTATTAACTCAATAATAAATGCAAAAACGGCGAACATTGCAATTATGGGGATCTGTTTTTCGTTAAATTTACCTTTATTTTTGTAATATAAAACTGCAAGTAATAATATTGTTATTACAGCATAAACAATTAATTGTGTTGTATTTACAAATATTCCATCTTGAATATGCATTTAATTAACCTCCTTTTCTTTGATTTTTTAATTATGAAATCTGTTAATTTCATAGAAACGTTAAATTACAGCTTTATTATGATAGTTATGTTTTTTTTTAGTCACAACTTTTTAAATTAATCTTCTTAATATTAAAATATAGTTTAACTAATCTTCTTTTTCCTGTAATTTTTTCTGATTCTCTATACTATAATATATTAGTACTAGAGTATAAAGGCTTTTATAAACCCATAGCCCTAGGGGTATAATTTTTTACAAATATATATGAATATTTATCAATATTTATTAATAATAATAATTGATTATAAGCCTATACCCCTATGCGTATAAAATTTTTATTTTAAGAAAAAATAACACTAAATTACTCAGTTAAAATAAACCTATACCCCTATTGGTATATTAAAAAATATATATTAATCATCCTTTTAAATTTATAAAAATTAGAAAAAGTTTAATATTTTAAATTAAAATTTATAAAAAATATAACGTGGTGAATTATTTATTCTAATTTAATAAGTACATTTTTTCAAAATGAAAAAAAATAATAAATTATATTAGT
>CAYNSJ010000062.1:0-15834 GCA_964399835.1 uncultured Methanobacteriaceae archaeon
AACTCTATACAGAAACCAGAACTAACCATTTCAACTGTAAACAATAATCAATATACTTAATAAGAAAATCAATTATAATTTATCAGCAAGATTCTAGAATGTGCCATATATGATAAATCTAGATAAAATCTAATTAAATAAAAATAGTAATTAAAAAATTAAGCTAATAAAAATAGTTAAGTATTAAAAAAGTTTTTTAAAAAAGAGAACAATCTTATTCTCTTACTACTCTGTAGGATACAAATTCTCCTGCAGTTGCACTTTTTCTATCAATTCTTAGAACATCACCTAATGAAGCACCTATTGCTTTAACAACAGGGTCGGTAGGTAATATTTTAGGAAGTTGGTCTATTCTGACTTCTAAATCTGAAAGAATTTTTTCAGTTTCTTCATCAGATAATATAGTATGTTCAGGAACAAGTTCATGTTTTAAAATATCAGTTTTCAACAGATTAATCCTCCAAAAAATAATCAATTTAACAAATTATATTGTTATAATATTATAATTTTTACAATTTATCATATATAAAATATATCGTTTCAATAAAAATAAGTCTGAAAACTAGAAATAATCTAAGATATAAATATAAATCTCGATAGAATCAGTTAAAAATTGTAAAATCATTATAAAATATATAAAAATAGCGTTGTAATTAAAAGCGGGCCCGACGGGAGTTGAACCCGCGACCGCCTGGTTAAAAGCCAGGCGCTCTCCCAGACTGAGCTACGAGCCCTTGTAAAACTAACGCCTTGGCCGGGATTTGAACCCGAGTCGCAGGCTCGACAGGCCTGCATGATAGCCTCTACACTACCAAGGCATTTACATGTTTGGAAAACACGTTACATATGATCTTTGTAATGTTGCTTATTACAAAGCAGTTATATTATAGTTTATATGTTATAGTATATAAAGGTTTCTATTAACCAGGTATCAAAAATATTTGAACGTGGTTAAATTAAACTTTAAAAATAAAGGGATCTAGAAAATCCCTATTTTAAAAGCGGAAACCTAAAAAAGGTTATCCCGTCTGCCGGACTTGAACCAGCAACATTCGGATCTACAGTCCGATGCTCTGCCAGATTGAGCTAAGACGGGTATTTTAAACAAATTTTAAAGTGGGACCGCCCGGATTTGAACCGGAGTGTCAGGCTCCCAAAGCCCAAAGGATCGACCAAGCTACCCCACGGTCCCTTCTAAAATAATAATAGAGCCCCAGGGGGGAATTGAACCCTCGACCGCGTGATTACAAGTCACGCGCTCCACCAGACTGAGCTACTGAGGCACCTCATTTTATTTAATCTACTTCATTAGTAGACTAGAAGCTAGTAATATGTTACTATCTTTTAATATATAAAGGTTACTATCATAAAAATAATAAAAAACAAAAATAATGGAAAAAGATTTAAATCTATTTTAACTCTTGTTTTAATCTTTAATATAGTAGTATAATTCTACTCTTCATTAATATGCTTTGCTGATTCAATTAATGCTTTTACTGCAGGTAATTCCTGTCCAGCTATAAGATTTATACTAGCTCCTCCACCACTACTTATATGAGTTATTCCTTCATCGAGGTTCATTTGATTTGCTGCTGCAGCAAGGTGTCCTCCTCCAATAATTGAAAATCCACTGGATAAAGCCATAGTGTTTAATAGCTCTTCTGTTCCTAAGTTAAATCCTGCTTTTTCAAATACTCCTGCTGGTCCATTTGCAAATAATGTTCTTGCTTCCTTGATAATTTTTGAATATGTTTTGATTGTTTCTGATCCTATATCATATATTGGTAAATTTGGTAAGTTATCAATTGGATATTCTACTCGTTTATTATCTTCTAATATTGCTAGGTCTTCAGGTAATATTATTTTTTCTTCAAAATCATCTAGTAATTTTTTTGCTATATCTATGTATTCTGTGTATCCTCTTTCTTCAATGAAGTTTATATTGTATTCTTGTATTTTTACACCTTTTGCAGCTAAAAATATGTTTGCTACTAACCCTGTTGTTAAAACGTAATCTGCACTTCCATTTTTCAATGCATTTTCCATTACCATAATGGAGTCATCTGCTTTTATTCCACCTAATACATATACTCTTGGTTCTTTTGCATTGTCTAATACACTGAATAATGCTGTTAGTTCTTCTTCCATTACTCTTCCTGCAACAGAAGGTAGTACTTGTGAAAATCCTACGATTGATGTTTGTGATCTGTGAGCTGCTGCAAATGCATCGTTAACAAAATAGTCTGCTAATGGTGCAAGATTTCTTACCATGTGTGTATTTAGTTGTTCTTTTGAGGATAATTTTGGCATTTCTTCTGAGTAGAATCTTACATTTTCTAGTAGTAATATTTCTCCGTTTACTAAGTTTCGTATTGTATCTTGAGCTTGTTTGGAGAATATTGTATCTATGTATTGTACATCTTTCCCTATTATGTTAGATATTGCATCTGCATGTTTTTTTAGTGTTGTAAAATCTGATTTTCCTGGACGACTTTGATGAGCTAGTATTACTACTTTTGCTCCTTTTTCTGCTAGTTCATCTATTGTTCTTGAATGTAATTGCATTCTTGTATCATCAAGAATATCGCCTGTTGTTGGATCTACTGGTGAATTTATGTCTACTCTTAGTAGTACTGTTTTTCCTTTGAAATTAAAATCATCCATTGTATCAAAATCATATTCCATAACCATAACTCCTTTTTTAGATTTATACCAAGCTTACTAAGTCTATTAATGCTTGTTTTTGATCTTTTGCTTTTATTATTCCTGATGCTAGAAGTACTCCTTCTGCCCCTAATTCTAATGCTTGTTTTAGATCTTCACCAGTTGATATTCCAGCACCACATAGTACTGGTATTGTATCGTTTATTTTATGAATTTCAGTTACTGTATTTTCTACTATTTCAGGATTTGCTTTAGATACTGGTATTCCTGTTCCTATAAGTTCGGGAGGTTCTATTGCTATGTAATCAGGATTAAATGATGCTGATGCTGCACTTGTTTTTACATTGTTTGTACATAGTACACTTGTTAGATTCATATCTTTTGTTATTTCCACTACTTTTTCTATATCTGCAAGTGTCATCCGTTGTTCTGAGTGGTTTATTAATGTTCCTGTAACATTGGTTTCTTTTATAGCTTCAGGTAGTGTTGATCCTGTATGTCCCCCTGGTGTTATTGGATCTATGTGTTGTGAAAGTACTGGAATAGAAACTTCATTTATGATTGGATACAAGTCAACAGCTTGTGGTGCTATTGCCATTTTAATTCCAGTCTCGTTACTTGCTTGTTCTACATATTTAGATAGTTGAATTGCATTTTTTCCAGTTGCTTCTATGTATGTTTTATAGTTTAGTATTATTATGGGTGTTTTTTTTGTCATATCATTACCTTTATTTTAATACTTATCATAATGTAAGTTAGAAGTATTTTTTTTTATTATAATTTAATTTTTATATTTATATATATAAGATAGTTTCTTAAATTTGATTTTATTAATCATGATAAATTATTATTCTTTTTTGATTTTATTTTTTTTAATTTATTTAATTTAAAATTAGTATTATTTTTAAAATTGTTTAAAGTAATTGTTATTTATATATTTAAATTTATTTGGTTAATTTTAATTATAATAATTAACAAATCAATATATTAATATGTTAATTTCAGATACTAAAAAACAAGAACTTGAAAAGAAAGGATACCGTTTTGCAGGTAAACACTTACATGCAACTAATAAAATCTGTCATTGGACACGTAAAAGTATAGTTAATGATGGAGTTTGTTATAAAGAACAATTCTATGGGATTAAAAGCCATCGATGTTTACAGATGACTCCTTCATTAGAGTATTGTCAACATAAATGTTTATTTTGTTGGAGAGATACAGAGATTACCAAAACTAGTTGGGATACTGATGATTATGATGATCCTGCTACAATAATTAAAGATTGTATAGCTAATCAGAAACAATTACTTTGTGGATATTTTGGTAATGAGAATTCAGATCCTAAGAAACTAGAAGAATGTACTAAACCATCTAATGCAGCGTTAAGTTTAGCTGGTGAACCATTATTATATCCTGAAATTAATCAGTTAATAGAAGAATTTCATAAACAAGATTTTACAACATTTCTTGTAACTAATGGTGAAGCTCCTGATAAGATTAAAAGTTTAAAAGAATCAGAGCCTACTCAGCTTTATGTATCATTAGATAGTCCTAATGAAGAAATTTATAAAAAAACGTGTCTTCCCCAAATTAATGATGGATGGAAAAAATTACAGGAAAGTCTTGAATTACTTAGTACTCTTGATACTAGAAAAGTTTTAAGACTAACATGTGTAAATAATTTGAATATGACTCATCCTGAAGAATATGCAAAAATTATTAGAAATGCCGATATTGATTATGTTGAAGTAAAAGCATATATGTATGTTGGTTCTTCAAGAAATCGTCTTGAATGGGAAAATATGCCAAAAACTAAACAAATTCAGGAATTTTCTCAAAAGATTGCTACTGAAGCTGGTTTAGAGATAGTTGATGAAGTAGAAAAAAGTCGTGTATTATTACTTGGAGATAAAAAACCTAGTAAAGTAAGATAAAAAAAGTATATAATATCGAGGTGATATTATGAACGGAAAAGTAATTGGTGGAATAATATTATTAGTTATAGTTGTAGGATTATTTGTACCAATAAACAGTTCCACATTTAATGGTGGTAATAGTAGTACTAATAGTTCTTCACTTGTCATAACTTATGGTGAAACAACTTATAATAATCCTACATATAAAGATACTGTGAATAGCTATTTTAAAGATAAATCTGGTCTTGATTTATCAAATGCCAATAATACTGTTATTACAGCTAGTGATGTAAATAAAGTAGCTCAATCAATTAGTCAACGAACTTATAATTCAAACCAAGTCTTATCATGTGCAATGTTAGATTTAAGTGGAAATAATGATATACAAGTAGATGTAGATACATCTAAAATAACTACAGTAACACCTGAAATGTACAAATCAGCATTAAACTCATCTGGAATAACAAAAGGTCATGTATATGTAACAAGTCCTACTGTTGCTACTGGTGAATCAGCACTTGCCGGAATAATGAAATCATATGAAACTGCAACAGGAAAACAGATACCAGATACACTTAAAAATTCTGCAACAAAAGAAATTTATACAGAAACATCAATTGTAAATCAAACTGGAGCTGATCCTAATAAAGTAGCAGATTTAGTAACACAAGCAAAAGATCAAGTATCTCAACAAAATGTTACTGATCAAAATTCAATAACAAATATTATAATTAACATTGCAAGTAACAATAATATCAATATAACACAAACACAAGCTAGTGACTTAGCTAGTTCAATATCACAATCTCAACAAGCCCAAGGACAAGCATCAGATTATCAAAGTCAAATATCTAATGCAATAAATAATACAGATACTCAAAGTCTTATTCAGCAAATCTGGAATATGATACAGTCATATACCACTTCAAGTCAACAGACTAACTCAACATAAAATTATTTAAAATCCTATTTTTATCTTTTTTTATAATAAATTATATTATAACTGTAAATGATCTTAGAAATTTATGAATATCTTATCAATATACAATTAAAACTATAAAACTCTTTTAAAAAATTTGATATTGAATAAAAATATATTATATAAATATGATAACCATAAAATCAATAAGTGTCGAAAAAGATTATTTCCAATTTCTATGGTTACAATATGTAACTGGAGTAAATCTTAAAAAACATTGCAAACCTTGTTTAAAAGGAAAATCAAGTATACATATAACTCCCAAAATGACTAGTGCCCATGATATCAAATTAGATGAGAAAGAATGTAAATATTACTACTTATGTGGAGTTTCAAAAGGAAATAAATTAGATAAAAATTTCCATCTTGCTTTTAAAGAAAAAAAAGATAATATAATAGAAGTATCAGAAAATGGAATAAATATAACAATAGAAAATGCTGAGAGAATAGAGATCTCTGCTGATGATATTGATCCAGAAGAAGAATTTGCAAATGAAGAATTATATAATCGATGTCGAAACTGGCAATTTGCTAATAAAGTTAAAGATACATTTTAAATTATAATATTTTCTATTTTTTATTTTTTTTTATTAATAGTATAATTATATTATAATAATTAAAAAATCAAATAAGGGAGTATATGAAGAATATGGAACCTAAACTAACTTTTAATCAAACAAGTGTTAATATAAATACAAATAATATTATAACAAATACATCAAGTAAAGTATATGTAGATACAACCGCCAATGGTGATAATTCAGGAGATACTTGGAATAATGCTGTTAATAGTATTAAAAAAGCATTAGAACTAGTTGAAGACAATGGAACAATCATACTCCAACAAGATACATATACAGGAATTGAAAATACTAAATTAACTATTGATAAAAATGTTAATATCATTGGAACTGGACGTAAATATACAGTAATTGATGCTCAAAAACAAGGTTATATATTTTTTATGGATAATAAAAACTTAAAAATTACATTGGATAATATAACATTTAAAGAAGGATCAGGTTACTATAGTATACAACATCGAAAAGGTGGAGCTTTATTCAACGTTGGAAACCAATTGAATATAACAAATTGTACTTTTAAAGAAAACCATGTATCACTAGAAGGTGGAGCAATATACAATGATGGAGGAAAAATAAAAATAGAAGATTGTATATTTGAAAATAATACTGCACAAGTTAACGGTGGAACAATATTCAACAACGAAGGATCTATACACATAACTGAATCTGATTTTATGCATAACAAAGCTCTTTATGGAAAAGGAGGATTAGCTTATAATAATATTAGTAACTTAACAATAACTAACTCAAATATAATTCATAATACAAGTGATGATGGTGGAGCAATATTCAACAACAAGGGAAAATTAATACTAATTAAAGATAATATATCAGAAAATATAGCAAAAACAGGTGGAGCAATATTCAACAACTATTTATTACATATGAAAGCATGTACATTAGTAAATAATATTGCAAAACATAAAGCAACAGTACTTTTTAATATGACTGGAAGTATTATAACATTAGACTATAATTGGTGGGGATCAAACTCTCCTAATTGGACTGAAATATTAAGTGATTATTCTAATGCTCCCAAATGTTGGGTAATGATGGACTTTACAAACACAAGCCCATTAAAATTAAATGATAATGTTGAATGGACTGTAACATTAAACCAAGTAGAATTTCAAAATGGAGACATACAATACTTACCTGACACAATAGAATTACCTGAAACAGATGTAATATATCAATTCAATGAAGATGAAATTGTAGAAGATACCTTAGTAAATGGAACAAGTAAAATTACATATCCATTTAATAAAGACCATACTCAAATTTCTGCAACAATAAATGGTTTTAAAATAAAATTATCATTTAAAGCTTAAAAAAAACTTTATATTACTTTATCTTTTTTTAAAAATTTTTGATTTTTTAACTATCCTATCTTTTTTTAGAAAAAAATTATGATAAAAACTATTATATTACAATAGATATTATAATAATATTAATTTACTTTTAAATAATTTAAGAAGGAAAACATTATGATACTTTATTTTAGTGGTACAGGAAACAGTCGTTACATAGCTGAAGGTATACAATCAGTAATATCCGATGAAATAATATCATTAAACATTAATATGAAAAAGAATACTCCTCAAATTTTTGAATCAGAAACACCTTATGTATTTGTACTACCTATTTATGCATGGAGAACACCACGAGTTGTAGAAGAATATATTAGAAAATGTGAATTTAAAGGATCTAATGAAGCATATGTTATAGTTTCCTGTGAATCTGAAGCAGGAAATGCAATAAAATATATACATGAAACATGCACCCAAAAAGGACTTAAATTATTAGGATATGATACTGTAGAAATGCCTGAAAATTATGTTGCAATGTTCCCAGTACCAGACAAATTAAAAGCTGAAGAAATGATATTAAACTCACGAGAAAAAATTTTATCTATAGCTAATAAAATCAAAGATAAAAAGACTTTTTATAAGAAAACTAAACTAAGAGGAATACTATTAAGTTCTGTTATAAATCCATTATTTTATAAAATATTTGTAAAAACAAAAGGATTTAAAACAGACACTGATTGTACTGGTTGTGAAATATGTGTTAATGCATGTCCCTTAAACAATATAAAACTAATAGACAACAAACCAGTATGGGATTCAAACTGCACACACTGTATGGCATGTATATGTAGTTGTCCAGAAGAAAATATAAACTACAAAAACAATACACAAAGTAAACCTAGATACTATAACCATTTACACTTTTAAAAACAATAAAAATTCATACTGAAAATAACATTACTATCTTTAAATTCTATTTTTTTCATCCTTAAGTTAAGATAACATTAAAGATTTCAATTTATTATTTCTTAATACATACCATTATACTAATAACATTAATAAAATAGACTACAACAATATAAATATTCGATTTACACTATTTTAAATACTAGTTATCCAATAAGGATATACTTATATTAATTGTATATTATATTAAATTAAATGTATAAATGTTTTATAAATTACTCACAATTACCTGTTAATAGAAATAATTTATTAAATTAAACATAAAATAAAGTTTTAAAAAAGAATAAAAAGAGATATTAAAAAAAGACAATTTATGTTTAAATGTTTTAGAATTATCTATTGTAAGTATAATTGTAAATTAAACCCAAATAAATAGTAATCTCTAATATTACTGTGATTAAATATTTTTATATTTCTCAACTGTGTTTATTGTTATACTAATATTTATCATACAATTATTAATTTAATAATATTTTACACTAAAAACTGTATATCAACAGGTTCTACAAAAGATATAGATCACTACCCCTTTAATAATTAAAAAAAAAGATTTAATCTTTTATAATACTTTTTTTATATAATAAAATATTAAATACTATTCTAATACTTTACAAAATACTCTAAAATACAATAAGATACCCCTAAATTTTTTTATAAAATAATTAATTATAAATACATGATTGAATCAATTAATTATTACTAATGAACATGGGAAATGTTAAAAATGGGATTATCTAATGAAATTACTGAATATCTAACTTCAAAAGGTGCTGTTGTTGTAAAATTTGCAGACTTATCTGAAGTAGACTTATCTAAGATAAATAATGAAAACTTAAATTTTGATGTGAAAAGTGGAATATCTTATGGTATAACAATGCCTAAAGATCTTATTGAATCAATTCGTGATGGACCAACAAAAGAATATTATGATTTTTATAACTGGAGAAATGAGAAAATTGATGAGATAACTCTTGACTGTGAAAACTTTCTAAAAGATAAAGGATATAATGTATATGGACAAACACGTAAAAGAAATAAAATCTCAAAAGATGTAAGAACAGTATTACCTCATAAAAAAGTTGCTACTATGGCTGGAGTTGGATGGATTGGTAAAAGTGCAATGTTAGTAAATCCTGAATATGGAAATTCTATATCATTAGGATCTTTATTAACCGATGAAGTACTTGATTATGGAACTCCTATAACAAGTAGTATGTGTGGAACTTGTACAAACTGTGTAGATATATGTCCAGCAGGTGCTTTAAATGGAAAATTATGGGATACAACTGTAGATAGAAGTGAATTTTTTGATATAAAAGCATGCCGAACAAAAGCAACTGAAATTACTTTAAAAACTATCGGTATAAAAAAAGATACATGTGGACGATGTATAACCGTATGCCCATATACAAAAAAATATATGAAACGAGGATATTAAATCTAACAATTATATTTAAATACTATTTTCTATTTTATTTTTTAAAACAAAAACTATTAAGAATAACTCATCTATTGGAAATTAAAAATTATAAAGAGTATCTTATTAAAAAAAAGTAAGTGAAAGGTTTTAATTTATATTAATAGTACCGGAACCAGACATATTACTAATTGATGAAATACCACTTAGTGTAACAGTAGTATTACCATTAGAAGTTATTGATTTTATATCATTCCTATTTAAATTCAAATCAATCAGTGCATTCGGATTATTAGAATTAATAGTTAATACATTACCACTAACAGAATATGTAACTTCAGATTCAGAAGCATTCTTAACTGAAATAGCATTAACTGTCTGTCCATGTACATTTAAAGATCCTTGTCCTGTAAACACTACTGTATCAACACCATTTAAATCAGGTGTATTAGCTGCAGATCCTACAGAAATTGTAGCAAGTATTGCTAAACATATAAGGATACTAGAACCAAAATATTTTAATCTCATTTTTAATCACTAAATTAGTATATCAAAAACATTATTAATAAAACATATTAATCAAGAGAATTAAATTTCATTTCTCTTCCAAAAATCAAACGTGTTGCTTTCATGATATTCAACTCAAGTTCTTTTTTTATAAAAATCAGATGATGTACAATTTTTTAGTATGAATCAATTAAGGTTATATGTTAACTTTATTATTACATAACCTCTTTAAATTGTTATAATAATATGTATATTGTATTTTTTAAACTGGAATTATAATGATATTAATAATCCGAAGACAATTGCTTGTCGCACAAAAAAATAATAAAAAAAAAGTATAATTTAAATAAATACTTTATGTTTAACAGATTTAGATTATTGATTGTTAATGTTGTTGTTGCATTTACTACATAATAACCGTTTGTATTTCCTAATTTTACTGTAATCTTATATTTTGTATTTTTAAGTGTGTTTGGTATTGTTATATTGGTGTTTATTGTTCCATTTGTTACTGTGTATGTTCCTACTGTTTTACCATTTAGTTTTACTGCTATTTTATGTGAACCTGTTACTAAGTTACCGTTTATGTCTTTGATTATTCCTAATATTTGTGTGGTGTTGGATCCTCTGTTGATGTTTATTGGGTTGAGTGTTATTGTGGATGCTATTTTTTGTGCTGTAAGTGGTGATGTTGCTTCTTGTCTATTATAATCTTTATTGGAGTACACTGCTGTTATATTGTATGTTCGTGCTTATATTCCATTTGGTATAATATATTGTAATTTAGATATTCCACCAGTTACATTTAAAAGTATTGGATTTCCATTGGTGTCTTTTATTGTTGTTCCGTTGATTTAAATACTACAAATAAACATAATATTTAAATTATTTTTAGCATAACTGAATTTCATTATTAAAATAATAATTATATTTATAAACAGAACAATCACTCTAGAGAAATCACTCCATTGTAATAACATAAATATGCTAAAAACAATTATAATACATTTAATTCTATAAAAAAACTAATCAATAAACTATTACCAAAAAAATAATGAGATAATAAAAGATATTAAAACAGAGCCATAAAAAAGAAGATAGAAATCATTAAAAAATAAACAAAGAAGATATGAGAAATATAAGTTAAAAAGAAGAATAAATATATTTAGAATTAAATAAAAACAACACAATGAAAATTATTGATAAAATATGAATATTAAACAATAATCAAGTTATTAAAAAATAACTTTTTTTGTTTTGAAATTCAAATGTTTTAAACAAATATTAATATGAAAAATATGAATTTTGTCAGACACTCAATATATTAAAAAAAAAGTATAAAAAACAATTTAAAAAAAATTGTTTATAAAGCTTTATTGAGTTCTACAGCTTTTTTAGCTGCTTCTTCCATTGATATTTCAAATGGAATACCTGCCTCTTTAAGTATTCTTTGTCCTTCTTCTTCATTAGTACCTGTTAATCTTATTACAATAGGTACGTCATTATTTTCTTTGGATACATTAACAACTGCATTTGCAACATCATCAGCTTTTGTAATACCACCTAATACATTAAGGAATATTACTTTGACTTTTGGATTTGCAAGAACTAATTCTAATGCTTCAGTAATACTTGCTTCAGAAGCTCCTCCACCAACATCTAAAAATGTTGCTGGTTTTTCACCATAGTAAGTAATTAAATCCATTCCAGTTAAAGTTAATCCTGCACCATTACCTATTACTGCAATATCTCCGTTCAATTTTACATATGCAAATTTTTCATTTTTAAATTCATCTAATTGAACTAACTTTGTGTGTCTGAAGAATGCATCATCATCAACAGCCATTTTTGCATCTGCTGCTATAAATCCATCTTTTGTTTTCATTAATGGATTTATTTCAGCTATGGTTCCATCATATTCTTTGAATGCATGGTATAATTTCCAGATAACATTTCCTATTGCAGATATTTCTTTTGTATCTACACCCATTTGGAAAGCTATATTTCGTGCTTGATAAGGCATGAATTCTTCTAATGGCTCTACATATTTTTTTACAATTTTTTCAGGAGTTTCTTTTGCTACTTGTTCAATGTCTACTCCACCTGATGTACATGCCATTATAAGTGGTTTTTTAGCATCACGATCTAATACTATACTTATATAGTATTCTGCTTCTTTATTTTGGACCATTTCTTCAATGAGAACTTTTTCAACTATTTCTCCTTTAATGGTTTTACCTAAAAGTTCGATAGTTTTTTCTTTTGCTTCTTCAGGGGTATTTGCAAAGAGTATTCCTCCAGCTTTACCTCTTCCACCAGTTAAAACTTGTGATTTTACAGCTACTGGTTTTCCTATTTCTCTTGCTTTTTCTTCTGCTTCTTCAGGTGTGTGTGCCAGATGACTTTCTGGTACGTTTATGTCACATAATTTAAATATTTTCTTAGCCACATATTCATGAATATTCAATATACACACTCCTCCCATTTTTTTTATACAATTGTAATTAAAGTTTTTGTTTAACTTTTGCTTAAACTTTTTGCCAAACTATTTTTAATCCTTCTTCAAATGCTTTTAAGTTTTTATCTTCAGTTCCTTTTGGTACACTTCTAAGTATTGATTGTTTTGCAGCTTCCTCAGATATGATTCCTGTTGCTTCTACAATAGATCCAAGCATTACTATATTTGATACTATTTTAGTTCCTATTTCTTTCTCTGCTGTTTCTGTTGCTGGTGAAATGTAGTATTTTAAATGTTTTTCTTTTATGATATCTTTAATATCATTTTCATCAATTAATCCTGAATCAACAATTAATGTTGCTCCATCTTTAATATCAGTTATATAAATCATTAATGCTTCATGAGACATAGCTACTAATATATCTGGATTTGCTACTTTTGGATAGTCTATTGTTTCATCACTAAGAACTACTTCGGTTCTAGATGCTCCACCCCTAGCTTCAGGTCCATATGACTGTGTTTGTACTGCATTAATATTATCATATAATGTTGCTGCTTTTCCTATTACAATTCCAGTCATTATTACTCCTTGTCCACCAAATCCTGCAATTCGTATATCGGTTCGCATATATTAGACCTCCCTATATGCTCTTTTAATGTTATCTTCTGGTGCTAATGGAGATTCTTCTCGAATTAAATCATCTAATGCTTCTGTAAATTCTTTTCTTGGTTTATTTACATATTCTCCAGTGATAATTTTTCCATCTAACTCTTCCTCTGACATATTTTCAGCTTCAGATAATGAAACAACATTGTCTTGGAAGTATTTTAACATTGTTGTTGCTGTTTTAAGTTTATTTTTCCTTCCATAATAAGTAGGACATTGAGATACTACTTCAATTAAAGAGAATCCTTTATTTTCTAATCCTTTTTTAATAGCATTAGATACTTGGAATGCTTGAGCTGTAGTATATTTAGCAACATATGATGCACCAGCAGCTTTTGCTACTTCAGACATGTTAAATGGTTTATCTGTAGATCCATACGGTGCTGTTGTTCCATAACTACCTTTTGGACTTGTTGGACTAATTTGTCCTCCAGTCATACCATAAATATCATTATTTATACAAACAACAGTTAAATCTATGTTACGTCTTGCTGCATGTATTAAATGATTTCCACCAATAGCTGTAGCATCTCCATCTCCAGTAACTACAATTATATCTTGTTCAGGATTAGCTACTTTTAAACCTGTAGCATATGCTAATGCTCTCCCGTGAGTAGTATGTAATGAATCACATTTTACATATCCTGGAATTCTTGAAGAACATCCAATACCTGATACCATACTTATATTATCAAAATTTTTATTAGATTGTTCAATTCCATTGAATATTGTATTTAATACTATTCCATTTCCACATCCTGGACAGAATATATGAGGTAATCGTTCATCACGTAGGTATTTCATAAACCTATGTGGATGTTCAGTTATATTATTCACGACTTATTCCTCCATAATTTTATCTAATATTTCAGATGGTGTATGTACAAGTCCACCAATTTTAGATAATAATTCTACTTTAGCATGTTTTCCAAGTACTCTGTCTACTTCTAAATATACTTGACCAAGATTCATTTCAGGTACTATGATCCTTTTAGCATCTTTTGTAAGTTTTAATAACTGTTCATCAGGGAACGGCCATACTGTTTCAAGTTTAATATAACCTACTTTTATACCTTTATCTTGTGCACGTTTAACAGCAGTTAATGCGGATCTTGATGGTACTCCATATGAAATTATAATAGTTTCAGCACCATCTAAAAATTGTGCATCATATGTACAAATATCATCTTTATTTTTTAAGATTTTATTACAAAGTCTTGTAACTAAATCTATATGTACATCTGGATTGTCTGTATTAGGATAACCTCTTTTATCATGAGTTAATCCTGTAATATGTACATCATATCCTGATGCAAATGCTGGCATATCTGGTGTTCCATTTTCAGGAGCATCATATGGTAAATAATTATCTGTTTTTTCAGGCATTTTTCTAGGAATTGTTGGAAGATTACATGGAATTGTAATTTTTTCTCTCATATGACCAACAATTTCATCACCCATTACAAATACAGGTACTCTATATTTTTCAGCAAGGTTAAATGCTCTAAGAGTATAATCAAAACAATCCTGAACTGATGCTGGACATAATGTGATAGTTTCATAATCACCATGAGATCCCCATCTTGCTTGCATCATATCAGCTTGTGCAGATCTTGTTGGTTGACCTGTTGATGGTGAACCTCTTTGCATATCTACAATTACAATAGGAGTTTCAGTCATTGCTGCATATCCAATATTTTCTTGCATTAAAGATATACCTGGTCCGGAGGTAGCTGTAAATACTTTTTGTCCTCCCCATGCTGCACCAATTATTGCACCTACAGCAGATATTTCATCTTCCATCTGTACAAATTTACCCCCATGTTTTGGAAGTTTTTCTGCCATTTTTTCTGCTATTTCAGTTGATGGTGTAATTGGATATCCTGCAAAGAATCTACATCCTGCTTCAATAGCTCCAATTGCACAAGCTTCATTACCCTGTACAAAATATTCATCTTCTACTTGTTCTACCATTTTAATCATCCTCAACACATATTACTTGATCTGGACACATTAATGTACATAATTGACATTTTGTGCATTTATTAGCGTTTGGACGCTCTGGTACACATACACCTTTATGGTTAATTTTTGTAGATCGTACGTATACATTAAATGGGCAAGTTTCGACGCATATATTACATCCTTTACATAGTTCTTCATTTACATATATCATAATAATTTGCCCTCTTTATTTTAATTTTAAAGATTAATGATTAATCATGTAAGATTATATGTTTTCTAAACTTAATATATTAGATTCCATATTTTTGGTAATTTACTGTATTAAAAATAGTCATTATCTAATGATGGTTCATACTTTTTAAAAAATTATATTATTCATGAATTCAACATAATCTACC
>CAYNSJ010000063.1:0-14985 GCA_964399835.1 uncultured Methanobacteriaceae archaeon
ATTATATTAATTTATGATACAATAATAGAATAGAAAAAAGATTCTTTAATCAATTTAAATAGCTATTATTATATTAATAACTTATTATAAAAACTTTAATAGGTTAATATTTATTATTTTTTATTATTCTAATAATATATAAAGATTTATTAAAAAATACTTTATAAATGATATATTTTTTATATAATAATAACTAGAAATAATAAAAGATATTTACTATAAAATAAAGGAGAAAAAAATAATTATGAATATAAGTAAAAAAATTATTTTATTCACAACATTACTTATTTTCTTAGTTAGTATTTCAGCAGTAAGTGCTGTAACAGATAATAATGATACACAAATATCTAATGATTCTCAATTAATTCAGAGTAATCCTACAACAATTACAAGTAATAGTACTCAAACTGTAATATCTAATGATAAGAATTTAGTAAAAGAAGATAATTCTAATAATAAAAATACAAATATAGAAAAAGCAATTCAAAAACAGTCCCAACAATCAGACACACATTCCATAACTACAAAAAATACAGTAACTAAAAAAATTACAAAAATAGTCAATAAAGAAAATAATACTACATCAAATATTAAATTAGCAAATGATGATAGTAATACAATATATATTAATGCATCTTATACCGGTGATATATCTACGGGTACTAAAGAATATCCTTATACAAATATAAATAATGGATTTGATCAAGTTAGTAATACTAAAAATAATGTATTTATAGCAACTGGATATTACAAAGTATCAAATAAAATTTATATAGGAAATAATATTAATATAATTGGAGAAACAAAGAATGGAACTATAATTTCTGGAGATTATACATATAGAATACTAGAAACTGCTCCTGGAACAACAGTTAGTATAACAAATATTACATTTATAAATTCTGGTAAAATTAATGTTACAGGTTTTGAAGATAGAGCAATTTATAACAATGGAAATTTAATTATATCCAATTCAAATTTTATAAATAATACAGCAAATGAATCTGGAGGAGCTATATATAATTATAAAGGTAATGTAATAGTATCTGATTCAAATTTCATAAATAATCATGCAGTTAATAGTAGTGGAGCTATATATAATACAGGTAATTTAACAGTTATAAATTCAAATTTCATTAATAATACAGCTCAATATGCTGGAGCTTTATATAATAATGGTAATATATCTTATTATTATAATAATTCTAAAATGAATATTATAAACTCTAGCTTTATAGGTAATTCTGCTAATAGTTATGGTGGAGTAATTTATAATTATTGGGGTATTATAAATATTGACAAATCTATATTTACAAATAGTAAAACAATGATTAATAGTGGAGTAATCTATAATAGTGGGGATTTATTTATAACAAATTCAATATTTAGTAATAATTATTCCCCTTATGGTGGAGTAATATATGATTATGGAAATGATAAAATTTATAACTCTTATGTAGAAATTAAAAATTGTGATTTTATAAATAATAATGCAGATCATTATGGTGGAGCATTATATAACTTTAGAAGTGTTATAAAACTTTCAGATTCATACTTTTATATGAATACAGCGGGTAATAATAGTGGAGCAATAGAAAATAGTGGTAATTTAACTGTTAAAAATACAATTTTTGCAAATAATTCTGCATATCATGGTGGAGCCGTTTATAATTATCTTAATAGCTCTTATCCGTATTATACAGTTGATATGAATATAATAAATTGTAGTTTTATAAATAATTCAGCAGTAACTGTTGGTGGAGCAATAGAAAATGACTGGGCTAATTTGACTGTTACAAGTTCTACATTTATAAATAATATAGCAAAATTAGAAAATGGTAGCTCTATATATAATCTTAATATTAGTTCATTAAAAGCTAACTATAATGTATTCATCAATAATAATAATAACTCAAAAGAAGAAATATATACAGATTTAAAACATGCTAGTATTTTACTTAATTACAATTGGTTTGGACAAGATACTTCAAACTACAAGATATCACCTTATAAATTAGGATTAATAAACTATCAAGGAAATAATATGACAACCTGGTTATATGAAAATATGACAATTGGAGGTAATCAAACAATAAACACACCAACAAATGTAACAGTAACATTGAATGGATTTTATAATAGTAAAACTCAAACTACTAGTAGAATTCGAGCTTCATTATTATCACAAAACATACCAATTACATTTGTAACAGTTAATGGAACAGCAAATCCTTCTTCAACAAATATGACAAAAGGTAATTTAACTGTCCAATATACACCAACAAGTCAAACAAGTAGTATAACAACAACTAACTCAAATAATAAGACAATCATTACTGCAAAAAGTATTAATTCTAAAATTACAATTAATCAAGTTAATGGAACAATTAATAATATTGTTACACTACAAGCCAATATAAAAGATATACTTGCAAACAATTTAACTGGTGGAATAGTAATATTTAAAGTAAATGGAATTACATTAAAATATACAAATGGGTCTGCAATATCTGTACCTGTGGTAAATGGTATAGCAAAACTTAATTACATAGCTCAAAAAAGTTGGTCAAATAAAGATAGTAAAATTGAAGTAATATATAGTGGAGTAACAGATAAATATAATCCAACTAGTACTATTAGTACATTAAATATATCAAAAAGAACAGCTGTATTAAACTTAACATTTAACAAAAATATTACAAAAGCACAAGACACAGTACAATTTACAACAATAATAAAAGATGGTAATGGAACATTAGTAAATAATGGATTAGTAGTATTTAAATTAAATGGAAAAACAATACGAGATAGTAATGGTAATACTGTCATTGTAAATGTTACTAAAGGACAAGCATTATATAATTATACAGTACCAAATGGAATATCACAACACACATACACAATAACAGCAGTATACTCTAATAATATATACAATAGAGTTACAACAAATACTCCATTAACAACAGAAAAAACAAATATGAATTTAGTATTAAATCAGTTAACAACAATTAGAGGATCTAATAGTACACAGTTAACTGGAAAAATAATTGATACAAATGGAAATCCAACTGTTGGAACAGTAAAAGTTGCAATAAAACTTAATGGAAAACAATTACAAAATGCTAAAGTTATAAATGGAACTATAAATTTAAATATAACAATACCAAGTACATTAAAAGGAACAAATTACACAATAAATGTAATATCTGGGACAAATAATGCATATATTGGTACTAAATTAAATACAACATTAATTATTAAACCTAAAGTAAATTCATAAAAAAAGTCAAAGGAATAAAGTTTTAATAAAATAAATATTTTGTATACATATATAAAATGTATACATTTATTCTTTTCTTATTTTAAATTAGCATAACTTATTTTAAATAGCAACTAATCCAAAATATCACATTACATAAAAAAAATTAAATTATTTAATAAAAAAATAAAAAGTATTAAATTAAACTAATACTTTCATTTAAACTAATTTTTGGTTTTATTATAAGTGTAGTTATAGCACTAGTACCCTTGTATGCATTGGTATCTCCTATTTTTATTGTAATATTATAATTTGTATTTCTTAATGTATCTGGTAGTGTGATATTAGTATTTATGATTCCATTAGTAAGTTTATATGTTCCTATGCTTTTACCATTGAGTTTTACTGATATTTTATGTGTTCCAATTATGTTGTTACCATTAATATCCTTGATTATACCTATAATTTGTGTAGTGTTAGATCCTCGTGTAGTGTATGATGTGTTGAGTGTCATTATTGTTGGTGTTTTTTCAACTGTGAGTGGTATTGTTGTTTCAACTCTATTATAATCTTTATTTGAATATATTGCTGTTATATTGTATGTTTTTGCTGATATACCTGTAGGTATAGTGTATTCTAGTTTAGCTGTTTTATTTGTCATGTTTAAAATTATTGTGTTTCCATTAATGTCTGTAATTGTATGCCCTTGAAATTTAAATATTATTTGTCCATTATTCTTAAATGTTCCATTAGTATCTTGTACTATAGTTACAAATGTTAAAATATCATTTGTTTTTACTATATTTTTATCTATTGTTAAATTTAGAGTTGCTGTTCTTTTAGTTACATTTATTGTGTTAATATTTTGTGATGGATTGTATTTTTCTGTTGTTCCACTATATATGGCTTGTATTATTAAATTATCTTTTGTAAGACTATACGGTATTATGTATTTTATTGTTGATATACCTTCATTTACTTGAGTATATAATGGATTTCCATTGTTGTCTTTTATTGTTGTTCCATTGATTTTAAAAATAACATTTCCCTCATTTATGTTATTTCCATTGTTATCTGTTATATTAGCTTGTAGTATTATAGTGTTTTCTACCATTCCAATTATTGGATTTACAAATAAATAGGTATTTGTTCTAAGAATTGTAAAGTTTACATTTGTATAAGAATTATTATATGTTGTATCTGTATATTTTATAGTAATTATGTAGTTTCCTGTTTTGTTAAATGAATATTGGTAGTTTGCTATTCCATTATTAACCAAGGTATCTCCTAACAATACGTTATTATTATAAAAGTATACTATTCCTTGGGTTACATTATTTTTGTTTAAGTCTTTTATTGTTATATTAAATACTGTCTTGGTTGTTGTTGTTCCTGGTTCAATTGTCACATTTATGTTTGTATCAATTGGATATACAGTTTTAATTAAGGATGAATTAGTTGTATATAACGTTGAACATATCTTATTTTCTCCAATAGTAAATGGTTTATATATTACCATGGCTGTTGCATTATTTAATGTTGTCTTTGATATTATTGATCCTGTTGGAGTTGTAAAGTTTACTGTTACATTTTGTGGTAATTTGGTAATTTCATTTTCTCTAAGAGTATCAATATTACTATTTGAATTATCATAATATTGATTTAAATTAGCCATTATCATTACAGATGTATTATATGTCCAAATATCTGTAGAAGATGTTGTATTAAAGTATAACCATTTAGTAAGATTTTCACCATTATAATTTGTTAAATTTAATCTATTCGGACTATTTTGATAGTTTGTATTATTATATCCCCACCAATTATAATTAAGGGATATAATTGTACCATTAAATGGATTGGTAGTGCTATAATAATTATATATTTCAGTATTATTTTGATCTAAATTTTTTATAAAAATATTATATTCTGCATTTAAAATACCCTTATTATTTATTGCTCCACCTACAATAGCAGTATTATAACTAAATATAGAACCTGTAATATTTAAAGCACTATATTTATCTATATTTATTGCTCCACCATCATCTGCATTATTACCTTTAAATATAGAATTTGTAATATTTAAAATACTTTTACCTGTACTATCTATTGCTCCACCAGTACTTGCAGTATTATCATTGAATACTGAACATTGGACATTTAATAAACCTTCATTACTTATAGCTCCACCAGAACCATATCTTAATAGGTTAGTTATGAATATTGAATTTATAATAGTTAAATTACCTTCATTATTTATTGCTCCACCATTATATGTTGCTTCGTTATTTTTAAATAAAGAGTCTTGGATTGTCAAATTACTGCCATATTCATTAAATATAGCTCCTCCTACAGGTGCATTTCCATTTATAAAAGATATATTAGTTATATTCACATTACATTCGGATTTTACTGTTAATAATCGGTATGCTTTGTTTTCAGATAATATGGTTTGATTTCTAGATTCACCAATTATGGAAATATTTTTATTAATTATTATTGGACTTCCATAATCATATATTCCATTTCTTAAAAATATGGATTGATCATTAGTTATTTTATTCAGTACATAAGTTAAATTTGATGGATTGTCATATGTATAACCATCACCTGTTCCATTTGTACTTACATACCAACTATAATTAATTTTTTCTATACTATTTGTATTAACTTTCTTTATCATTGATTTTTCCAAAGTTAGAATGGGATTTATTGTAAGACTAGTTATTGAATTTGTTCCATAATATGTATTTGTATTTCCCATTTTAACAGTTATTGTGTAGTTATTATTTTTTAATGTGTTTGGTATTGTTATGTTGTTGTTTATAGTTCCATTTGTTGTAATGTACGTTCCTATAGTTATGTCGTTGAGTTTTACTGATATTTTATGTGTACCTTTGATATTGTTACCATAAGGATCTTTGATTGTTCCAGTTATTGATGTATTGTTGTATCCCCGTTTGATATTAGTTGGGTTGAGTGTCATAATAGTTTGTGTCTTTTGTGCTATGATTGGTGCAAATTTTGTTTGATTATGATTATTTTCAGGGCATGCTATTATGTTGTATGGATTTGTTTGTATGTTTTTTGCAATATAATAATTTATATAGAATTTTTGTTGTGTATTATTTTTTATTTCATTATATAAAGCATCTATATGCTCTGTATTCTCATTTTCAACCTTATTTTTATTTTCTTCTTTTTTAATTCTATTTGTATTTTCTATGTTAAATTCTTTTGTTTCTGTTTTAATTGTTGTATTTGTTTTATTAATAGTATTTTCTTCATTCTTATTCTCAGTTATGTATTTTTTTGATAAGTTTTCATTTTTTACATTATTATATTTACTAATTGTATCATTTACACAATTTTCATGTATCCTTTGTGGATTCACTGTATGATACTCTGAATCACTAATTATTGAATCATTTATTGTTATATTATTATCAACAGCTGATACAGATGATAGACAAATTAGTATCATAGATAATATAGTAAATATGAAAAACATTGATTTGTTTAATTTCATATAGGATTTTCCCTAAAAGATTTAAATATTAAATCAAAAGATTAATATCATAAAATAAATGTTTTGTATAATAGTTAATATCATTATATTAAAAAAACAATATATAACCTTAACTATTAATAAAATAACGAATATATCTAGCTTAATTATTATATAATTTCATAAATCAATATATATACCTTTATAAAACTAAAATATTTTTTTATAATTAAATAAAAGAACACAAGATAATATAAATAAAATTTAATTCTACAATTATATTAATATTAAAAATTAATTAATAGAAATAATATCTTATTTGTAACTTAAAAATACAAAAAAAATAATATGTAATGTATATTATTAAAAATAGTCAGTTTTTTATATAATATCTTAAAAATTAATAATGAAGGGGAAGTGAATAATATATTTTTAATAGAACATATTATTAGACTAAATACTCTTAATTTGATAAATAAAGAACAGATTAATTATTATCTTTTTGAAGATCTTTTTTTGGATCGTTATGCAGTAAATATTTATTAGCTTCCTCAGAGCCTGTTACATAATCTAATCTTACTTGTGTCCATGGTTTTTCTGGGACTATTATTATTCCCTCATTTTGACTAACTTTATCTAACATTTCAACTGCTGCTTCATCGGGTGTTATTGGATTTAATCCTTTATATGCTTCTTTTATTTTTTCTAATTTATCAATTTCTGTTAAAGTTGAGTCTTTTGAATTATCTTCACCTTTATTTTTTAAAAAGATATCTGTTATTATAACACCTGGACAAATTGTTGAAAAATTAATATTACTACCATTATATTCATATTTTAGGGATTCTGTTAATCCCACAACTGCAAATTTAGTAGTAGCATACATTACACCATGTGGTTTTGGTATTAAACCACCTAAAGAAGCTGTATTTATAATATGTCCAAAGTCTTGTTCAACCATAATAGGTAATGCTACATCTGTTGCATATATAATACTCCATAAGTTAGTATTTAACATACGTTGCCAATCATCTAAAGTAACATCAATAGCTAAATTAGGATCCCCAATTCCAGCATTATTAAATAAGAAATCCAACCTTCCTTGTATATTTTTTACATCTTTAATAGCACTTTGAATTTCATCTTTTACAGAAACATCAGCAACCAATGGATATACTTTATTTTTATATTCAGATAATTTATAAATTGCTGATTCAACATGATCTTTATTATGCCCTAATAAATAGACTATGGCTCCCCTATTGAGTAATTCTTTACATAAGCTAAAACCACTACCAGAACTTCCACCGGTAACAATAGCTACTTTATTTTCGAAATAATTATTATTCATAAATATTCAACTCCTTAATTTTAAATAAAAAATAATTAAACATTATTCAAAATTTAACTATGATGTTTATTATTTTCAGAGTTTATATATTTTTATATTTAGTAAATAAAATGTAAAAATTAAATTCTTAATTAACGAGTTTAAATTTAAAAAAATTGTAATTAAAATTGTTTAATATCAAAGATATAATTTATTTTTTAACAGTTAAGTTTGTAACTTTAAAATACAATGTTGTTAACTTAAGATTTTTTTTAAATGTTTTTATTTTTATATTAGACGTATATTCTTATGTTATTTTTCTTTTTTCTTATCATTTATTTTTTTTGATGTTTATATATATTAAATAATTGTGTATATTGTCTATTTTATTATCTTGTTTTATTTTTTATTATCGGTTGTTTTGTATGTTGTCTATTAGTTTTTATGTTTTTAATATTTAAATGGGTATTATTACTTTTAATAATTATTTTATATTATTTTTGTAATTCTTTTATTTCTATTTTTTTCTTTTACACCCCTCTTTTAATTTGTTTTTATACCTTGTTATTACTTTTATTTGTTATTTGATGAATGACTTATTTTAGTTACATTTTGAATGTTAAGTTATACTCTATTTATTCTATAGGTATTATTTTCATATGTTTTATAATAAATTATTAGATTTGAAAATAGTTTTATCAATATTTTACGGTATTATAATTGTAAAATTCTTTTTGGACTTTTAACTGGTTTTTTCATATAATAATTACAAACATTTCCATACTTATTTATTATTGTTGAGTATATGATATAAAAATACTAATTTATAATTATAAATTGTATTAATTTAAGATACTCTTCATAAAAAAATACTCAAGTATTTAATTGAAATCATTGCAATTTTACTGAAATATATTTATATTAATCTCGTTATACATTTTATTTAATATTGTTATTTAATTATATTACGTGACAATAGATTTTAAATTTAGATAATAAATAGTTTAATTACTTAAAAATCTTTTTTAATAAATATGAGATATACTTTAATCAAATATAGGAGTAAAAAATTAAAATGAATAATAAAATTATTCTATTTGTAATATTAATATTATTAATATTTGGAATAACAACAGTATCAGCAACAACATATTCAAATACAACAATTTCAACAACACAACAGGAAATACAAATAAATCACACCTCAAATAATATAATTTCAAATGAAAACCATGTTATATCTAATAAAGATTATAATATTACTAATAATCATACAAAACAATCAACAAATAAAAAAATAATAGAGAAAAATAATTTAGATAGAAAAGAAGCAAACATAATAAAAACAACAACAATAAATACCGTAAATAATTATAATGATTTATTAGTTGAGATTAATAATGCAAAAAATTCAAATTCAGAGGAAGATTATGTTATAAATATCGGTGAAAATCTTTATATGAATTATACTAATAATAATATAACATGGGGCGAATCTAATACTGGTTCAACTCATACTATAGTGATAAATGGACAAGGTCACTCAATAAATGGTACTAATAGTATTGAAGATAAATCTTATAAATTTATAACAATTAATGATAATTATACATTAAAATTAATTAATATAACTATACTTGGTTGTAATAATACAAATGGTGGAGCTATATATAACCAAGGAAATTTAACAATAACAAATAGCTTATTGAAATATAATACTGCAACAGCTGGAGGAGCTATATACAATAATGGCACTATACTTATTAACAATACTACATTAGAATATAATACTGCAACAGCTGGAGGAGCTATATACAATGAAAAGAATATTAATATTACAGTTACTAAATTACAAAACAATATAGCATATTATGGAGCTGTATTATACAATGAAAAGGGTAACATAATTATAAATAATAATATTATCCAAAATAATTTGGTTCAGGGCACTAATTCTATTGCAGGTGCCATATATAATAAATATGGTAATATAATTTTAATAAATAATAATATACAAAATAACATTGCACCATATGCTGGTGTCATATATAATGAAGGAAATATTATTATAACAGATTATAATATCATACAGAATAATACAGCCTCAAAAGCTGGAGGAGCTATATATAATAATGGTAATTTGAATATTACAAATAATAATATAATAGCTAATAACTCAGCAGAAGAAGAAGCAGGTGCTATAGACAATTTCGGAAATATGATAATAACTAATTCTACTTTTTATAATAATTATAATAAAGGTACTCGAACACCTGGTGGAGCTATAATTACTAGTGGAAATATAACAGTTAATGATTCTTATTTTTATAATAATAATGCAACATATGGTGGGGCTATATTTTTAGATACTTCTAACTGTATTATTAATAATACAATATTTAAATCAAATACAGGAATAAATGGTGGAGGAGCAATATACACTAGATTAACTAAAGGTCAAATAATTAATTCATCTTTTATTAATAATACAGTGACAGATCCTTATAAAGAAGATGGTGGTGGAGCTATAGTTGTATCATTTTCTTCTAGAATAAATATAACAAATTGTACTTTTAATAATAATTCTGTTAATAATAAGACTGGAAGAACACTTATTGGTGGAGGTGCAATATATACATATAGTACTACACAAACAATTATTAAAAATTCTAGTTTTATAAATAATACAGTTACAAATGGTGATGGTGGAGCAATATATGAATATTCCTTGGAAAATAAAGTAGGAACTACTATTTATTCTTCTATATTCCAGTATAATCGAGCAGAAAATGGGGGAGCAATATATATAACAAATAGTAATTTAAATATAACAAAAAGTATATTATCCCATAACAATGCAACAAATGGTGGTGCAATATACAATAGTAATTCTGGTATTTTAACTAGTGAATATAATGTATTAATTAATAATATAGATAAAAATCAAGTTGGATTATACAATAATAAAGGTAATATTTTATCTTTGAATTACAACTGGTGGGGACAGAATAATAAAAACTATCAAGTTAATCCTTATGCATTAGGATTAACAAATTATAATGGTGAGAATTTAACTAAATGGTTATATCTTAATATGACATCAACATCAGAAATATGGATAGTTAATAGTCCTATTATAATAATAACCGATTTAACTGGATATTATACATCAAATGGTGCTATTAGTAATATAGATAATTTCTTATTACCTCAATATATACCAATAACATTTAAAACTTCATCAAACACAATAACCCATATAATAGAAGATAATATATTAACTAATGGTAAATTAACAGCCATATTTACACCAAATTTTAGTGGAACATATACTATAACTGCAAATATATATACTACTAATACATCCATAACAAATAAAATAAATACAATAAATACAATAATTACAGTGAATAATATTAATGGAACCGTTAAAAAAAGTATAATAATAACAGCTATTGTAACAAGTAATAATAATTTAGTAACTAGTGGTACAGTAAGATTCACAGATACTAATGGATTAGAACAAACTATAAATATAAATAATGGAATAGCAAAAATTAATACAACATATGATAAGTCAGGAATATATAAAATAACAACAACTTACAATGGGAATGAGATTTATAGTAGTAGTCAAACAAATTCAATAGCAACAATAATAACTTGTGATGTAAATATAAATTTGACAGTCAATAGATCAACAACAACAGGAAATACAATATTTAATATAACCTTAAAAGATAATGAAGGTAATAATGTAACCGATGGAACCATACACTTCTACAATAATGGAACTTTAATCGATAATATTAAAGTATCAAATGGAATAACACTATTCAATAAAATATTTAATAAAGCAGGTAATTATAACATAATGGTAATTTACAATAGTACACTATACAACTCCGCAAGTACAACAGTTAATTTCACAATAACAAAATCAGACACAATACTAGTAGTAAATCCAATAACTGGAACAGTAGAAAACACCATCATATTACAAGCTAATGTTACAGATCAATACAACAATAAAGTAACAGATGGAAAAGTAATATTTAAAATCAACGGAACCACAATCAAAGATAAACAAGAAAACCCAATATATACACCAGTAATAAATGGAATAGCAACATTACAATACACAATACCAAACAGCCTAACAAAAGACAACCTAACACTACAAGCAATATACTCTGGAACAAACTATACATACAACCCATCACGAAACAACAACACAATAAATGTAACCAAAAGAACAGCAGACATTAACTTAATCATAACCAAAAACCCAGTAAAAGCAACAGACACTGTAACATTCATGACACTAATACACGATTCAAATGGAACAATAATAAACAATGGAATAGTAATATTCAAATTCAACGGCAAAACAATAAAAGACAACAACGGAAACCCAATAAAAGTAAACGTAACCAATGGACAAGCAAAACTAGAATACACAATACCAAACGGAATATCAGCAAAAACATATAACATAACAGCAGTATACGCAAACAATGACTACAACCGAGCAGAAACAACATCACAACTTACAACAGAAAAAATACAAACCACAATCACACTCAACACCACAAACATCAATAGAGGATCAAACACCACACTATTATCAGGTGTAATTAAAGACATAAATGGTAATTTAATAATAGGAACACATAAAATAGCAGTAAAACTAAACGGCAAAAGCATAGGAACATACACAACAACAAATGGAATAATAAACACAAACATAACAATACTCAACACTTTACAAAACACAAACTACCAAATAACAGTAAAAATAGGAGACACCACTGGATACTATGGAACAAATACAACAACTAAATTAATTATAAATAACATATAAACCCCTTAAACAAAAAGTATCAAGTTAATGATACTTTTTATATTATTTTATTTTAATTACTTTGCTTTTTATTATTATTTTTTAGAAACATATACTTTTAATTCTAAATTTTCCATTTTATTTTTTATTAACAAAGAAAATTTGCTAAATGTATTTCATTAATTAGTTTTTTTAATATTTTGTATTTTTAAGTTACAAAAGAATAAAATTATAGAAAAATAATTATTTTATATCAAATATTTTTATTAAAATAAATATGTTAAAAATAAATTAAAATTAAGGTAGTTAAAAATAATACGTAAATTAATAAGAAAATAACTAATCAGCATCTAATAATGATTTTTAGAAAAAAATAACTTTAATATAATACTTCTTAAATTAAGATTTTAGTTAATTATTTAAGGTTAATGTTTATATAGTTAGTATTTTTAATATAATGGTATTAAATATTATGAGAATCATCCCTTTTGTTTTTATAATATTTAATATAATTTTTTTTAAAGTCATTTAGGAAATTAAATTTATGAAATTTAGCAAATCAATGTTTTTTATATTTACAGTATTATTTGTAGTATTGATTGGTGTGTCATCTGTATCAGCAATGTCAGATAATGCAGCAGTGCTAGATGATAATTATAATTTAGAAATCAACACATTCAATGCACGAAATATACGTGATATGAATATTTCAAACACAACAGATAGAAGTAAATTGGATGTGGAAAATGAAAATATATTCAAAGAGTATATAAATACAAACAAGAAGTATAAAACAATTGATAAACACAATAAAACAATTCAAAAAAACACAACATATAAAATACAAAAAAATAATCAAAATACTCATGAAAATAGAATAAAAAAAATCAGTACAAATAGTAGTTCTGATTCCCAAGTTAACGAAACAAATAATGAAAATGAAGATAAAGATAATGATTCAATATATATAAATACATCATATACAGATATCAGCATACGTACTACACAAATAAATGATGATAAAAACACAAAGACCGAATTTAAAACTATAATAAACAATATAGAATACATAAACATATACATAACAAACAGAATATACAACAATGAAAAAATAATAAGTTATATTGGATCAATTAAAAATAATAGAAATTCAATAAGCAATATCCATTCTATAATACAGCAATAAGCAATGATAAAGCCGTATTAAACCTGAAAAAATAGTTATATTTAAAATAAATACAGGATGGGTAAATAAATTGATATTTGAATTTCAAAGTAAAGTTACACAAATAAAAACAAAAAGTAAAAAAAGAATGTATTATAGAACAATAATACCTTCAGTATTAAATAAAGCATTACAACTTGAAGAAAAGAATATATTAGAATTTATTGAAGAGAATCAATTCATTGAATATATTGAAGGTAAAAAACAATTTATAATACATACAAAAAAAGAATCAGATTTAGATAAAAAATTAAATGATTTAAGTAAAAGATTCAATAGAATAATAATTTATCATAAAATAAGTTATAATAAACTACAAAATAATTATAGAATAGCAATACCACAAGAAATAATTAAGAATCTAAAAATAAAAGGAGGAGATTATATAACTTGGAAATTTGATTCAGAAAAAAAAGATAAACTATTAACAAAAACAGGTACTATTTTAGAAATAGAAAAAAATGGATTACTTATAATAGAAAAAAAAATAAAAAATAAACTTGAAAATCAGTAGTAAATTAAAAATAAATATTAAAATATATATTATACCTACAAAATTGAGATTATAAAATTTCGCATAACAAATTATTATATTGTGTGAGTAAGTTAACTCTTTGGAAAAAATAAAGTATTTTATCTTTTTATTCTCTTTTTTTAAATTAATAAAGATAAAATTGAAATTTATTAAAATTTAATATTTCTTTTTTTTATTAAAAATATTTAATAAAATAATCATCTTAAAATTGATTTATAAAACATGTTTAGTTTTTAAGTATACGTTGAATGTTTTTTAATAACATTAGACTGATTTATCTTA
>CAYNSJ010000064.1:0-14418 GCA_964399835.1 uncultured Methanobacteriaceae archaeon
GGAAGGAGAACACCAATGTACGCTGACGAACAAGTTCAAATCCGTTTCGGACGGCTCTGCTCCCTGGTTACGGCCGCCATCAAGTATGGTGTAGCCGACCGGGAGTGCATTGTGGACGAAGTTGCAGCCAGCAAGGCGGCTGAGTGCATCCAGGAGCTTGTGAAACGTGGGGAAGTGCGGCCCCTCGCGCAGGAGCCCACATCTGACCCGTGGAAGCAGCCCAAGGAATTTCCCGGTGGGTTTGCTCCACAGCCGGTTAAGACAAACCCACTCGAGCAAAAGCCGGGGGAAGGTAAACCCCGCATAGGCCCCGACGGCCGGTGGGAGGAAACGACGCTGCTCCAGCGCGTACCCACCACGATGGGCGACGGCAGCGGGCCAGGGCACGGCGTCGGCTGCGAGCACGGCGAGTGCGCGACATGCACATTGCGGCCGTTCCCGCATTGCGGCGAGAAGTTCGAGTAGGGCGGGAGGTAGGGAGATGCTGCAATTCAAGGACGACACATTTGGACCTATCGAGACGGCGAGCGGTATCCTTCGTGACCTCATGGACGCGCAGGTATTCCCTAGCGTCAAGGCCGCGCACTTCGGGACCGCGGAAGAACTGGAACAGGTGCGGACGGTAGAGCAACGCCTTTCCGCCCTTGAGGACCAGGCCAGACGCGAGGAGAAGTTGCGTTCCGACTGCTTGCACCTTCCAACCACGGAAGAGGTCCGTTTATTCGGCGGAAAGCCCCACCCAGGGGCCGGGGAGGAACGATGAAAGAGCAGCGCATGTGGGCGGTGGTGGACCCACAGGGGAAGATAATCTGCGTTAGGCACAGCAAAGGGGAGGCTTGGCGCAAGGCTGCTGGATGGAGCGCATGGTTTGCAATGGAATACAACGGCTACCGCTGCGTCCGCGTCACGGTGCGGGAGGAACAGCCGTGCTGATGCTCTTCCACCACCGCGAAATCAGCCAGGCCGTTGCCTGGGCCTCCGCCGGCCACCAGGCCCTGCACGTCTTCAAATGGGCGGACACCGGGCCGCGATGTTTCCACGGCCGGCCATACATCGCGCACCTCTACGACCAGGACCGCGCGCGCCTCGTGCAGACGGCCCGGGAGCTGGGGGTGCGCAAGATCGTCGTGGGACGCGAGGGACAGGCGGGCCAGCACGTGGACCTGTGCGGCAAGCCGCTGGAGGCGGCAATCCTCCTGTGCGTCCCGGCCGACCTCCCCACCGTGGCCCTGAGCATCCGCCAGCCCTGGTCCTGGCTGATCGTTCGCGGTTTCAAGGACGTCGAGAACCGGACGTGGCCGCTGCCCGCGCGGTTCGACGGGGCGCGGGTGCTCATCCACGCCGGGAAGTGGTTCGACCCCGAGGAGATCACGGACCTGTTTGCCGAACTCCGGTCCACCGGAATGATCCCGAGTGGGCACCTGACCCTCCGCGAACTCCGGGCGCAGTGCGGCGGAATCGTGGGCGTCGCCACCTTCTCCCGCGGCCAGGGTCCCAGCGCCTCCCCGTGGGCCATGCCCGGCCAGCACCACTGGCGCATCACCGACGCCCGGCCCCTGCCCTTCATGCCGTGCCCGGGCCGGCTCGGGTTCTTCCCGGTCGAGTACAAGCTCAACCTGCCGTTCGGACGGGAGGAGGCATGAGCGAATTAACCTTCCAGCGTGCATTGCGCGTCACAGACTTGAAGCAATCTTGGGCAACAAAGCTAAAATATGATACATATTTTGATATTGAAGAGCCTATTATTCTGCGAGCAGGAGTATGGGCCGTTTGGTATGAGGACCCAGGCCCGGTTTTGCAGTCCATGAGAGACGACATGTTTGATGCTCTTTATGTGCTTGAGCATGAAGCGCCACAGCATATGCGTCCGCACTTTCATTTTCTTACCTATGAGCAATGGTGCGAGATGCACAATATACAAGGAGAGATGCAATGAACCTCTCCACCTTCCGCTCCCTGGAAACCATGGTCCTGGCCGACCCCAAGAGCATGGAAATGGTTGAATGGTCTCTTGGCTTGCGTCCCTGCGTATCCGCAGACAACATGCTCAAGGAGGCCGTTTGGGTCATCCTGGGTTCGGGCATATCCCACAAGGCAGCCAAGCGAATGTGGGACATACTGTGGAGCGATGGGCGTTGCGCCCACCCGCACAAGGCCGCGGCGCTCAAGAAGTGGGCTGCGAATTACCAGACCTATTGGGCGGAGTACCGGGCCAAGGCGACTGATGCCGCGCGCATCGCCTACCTGCGTACCTTGCCCTACATGGGCGGACGGGCGCTCCCCTACCAACTGGCCAAGAACTTGGGCCTTACCGGGTACTGCAAGCCGGACGTGCACCTGATGCGCCTGGCCGAAGCCCACGGCTACCCTGGGGACCCGCAGGCCATGTGCGAGGCTTTGGCCGCGGAGACGGGACGAACCGTGGCCTACATCGACACTATCCTCTGGTTCGCAGCCATGAAGGGGTGGGCGTACCGAGAGAGGGGGGCAGCCTAGCCGTGTCCGAACGCTGCAAATCATGCGGCCTACTGTGGGTTGACCACCTGGGCATTGAGGGGACATGCCGCAAGCTGGAGAAGGCCAAGACGGCGCTCAAGGTCATTATGACTTGGGCTAGTTTCGAGCGGGGCGGGGAGTTTCCGGCATTTGACCGCCGCGACGTGCTTGCCCTGGTGGAAAATACGTTGGATGAAATCGAGTAGTTTGTTGCTAACGAAACGCCGTTCCATGAGCAGCAATGCGGTTTGTTGCTCATCGGTGAGCGGAAAAGGGAGGGATAGCACGATATGACTAGTAAAGAATTTCGCGATGAAATCCAAAAGGTCATGCCCGGATACAAATGGACGGTTCATAAGGAGTCCCCATATACCGGTCTTCGTGCGACAGGGATTCAGTCGTCTGGGTTCAATAGGTTGTCCACACTTGAGGTCCAGCGCGAAGAAGAGCATGGCGCGGCCTGGTATATTGTCAGAAGCTCAGGATATGGGGCAAAATCACCGTGGGTTGGGGTAAAGGGGAACGTTACATTGCGCAGTGCCTTGCGCGACCTCCAAAAGCATTATATACATGAGGCGTTGAAGTATAATTCTCTCGAACGTGCTCTGCAAAATGGCAGAGAGAAAAAAGACGGAGGGGGTATATGAGCCGCGAACTCGACCGCGAAGTAGCGGAAAAGGTGATGGTGTGGAACGTCCGAGAAGATACATTGCGTGTGCCAGAAATTGGGTTCGTCGCAGATGAGCCAGAGCTTTGGTATGAGTATTCTCCCGGCGCATGGATACCACTCCCCGCACTTTCATCCGACATATCCTCCGCGTGGCTTGTGGTTAACAAACTCGGCCAGCCGTTCTACCTCGAATTTTCCGAAGGTGAGTGGTTCTGCCTGTTCGGGGATGACTTGGGCACCGGCGTGAAGGCTGCTACCGCGCCCGAGGCGATTTGCCGCGCGGCGTTGAAGGCGGTAGGCAATGGCCGAGCGTGAACGCGGCACCCTGGCCCTGGCCGAGCCGCACCCGGCGTACACCACGGCGCTTGAATACCTGCGCTCAATCCCGTATGCTGAAATGGCCGTCATCCTAGAATCGCTGGCGTCCTGCGCTATCGAGGGCAACCGGCTAGGAGAGGTTTGCGCGGAGACGTGGCGCAGGTTGCAGGCCGGTGAGCCGGTGAGCGATAGGTACTTGATGGGCCTGGCGTGGGCCGTGTGGGGAGTGAGGAAGGAGGACAAGCGATGAAAGAATGGAAAGATATAACCCCCAATAGCCTCAGCGCATACGGTGTAATCCCGACTATGGGGAAATTGTCCAGGCATGAATACGACTATTACGCCGACGAATATGAACGCACTACCGTTAAATACAAACAGTGCCACGATATGAACAGGGTTTGGTACGCTCTGAAACTTATGGAGTTGTACGGGATATTGGGCGGGCGTCCACTCCGCAATGTGTCCTTCCCCGGCCCTCCCCGGGGCAGCATCGTCGTGGGGTGAGGCTACAAACTAACCCCCACGGTCCGCGCAAGTAGTTCGACTGCGAAGTACACCACGGAGATGAAGAACATCCCCGGCAAGATGTAGTCCTCTCCCCATCTGTAGACCACGAATGAGAACGACGCGAAGGCGATGATACAAAGTCCTGCCGGGCTTATGATGAATAACCCGACGAGATAAGCCAGGACTGCGGCGAAAGCCGCCATGATGGCCCTATCTACTGAAAGACTGATAGACCTTTTCGTAAGCACCCCGGAGGATTTTGTTCTTCTGGTTCGTCAATGCGTCGAGCCGATCACGCTTCGCGTCGGGTGACATGGTGCGCGAAGCATACACCTGTTTTACCACGCGGTCAATTTCCTGCGTCCTAGACTGCACCTCGTTAAGGTACTGCTTGTACTTCGCCTTGTCGCGTTCCTGGCTTAAAAGTTCCTGAGCCTTCTTTGCATCCCCGGTGCGGCGGTAGTAGTTGACAGTAGCCGTCAGTTCATCAATCTCCCGGAATACGTCATACATGGCTGTCGCGTACTTCGTGCGCGGGGCTTCATCCTCTCCCCGCCAGAAGCGGCGCAGAACGGGCATGTCATTCATTCGTTGCGTGGGCAGTTCGGGGTAGTCCGTCATGCGGCGCGTCACAACATCGGAAGCGCCAAGGGCGTACATGCCGAGCGTGCCGAAGTAGCCTTGAATCAAGTGTTGCACGCGCAGGGGGGAGAAGTTCAGCGCCTTGCCTATCTCGCTGGCGGTTTCCGAGGTCCAGGGGTAACGCTGTTCCTTGGGGGCCAGGCGTTCAAGCGACTGCCCCACAATGGGCCGCCCGGTGAATGCGCTCTTGTTCGCCCACTGTTCAATGACTGGCCCGACCATTTGCGGGAAGTCAACAGCAAGGGTCTGTGTCAGCATGAATCGGATGCGCTCCATTAAGAGCTTGTTGTTGCCATGCTCATCAAGGAATCGCTCGGTAAATCTCTCCGGGAGAGTACCGAAGATGGCCCCAACCTCAAACGGCTTGGGCAGGCGGAAATGCTCATCGCCAAGCCAGATATGATAGTAGTTGTCCTTGTCCCATTCTTCCAACTGCTTATAGCGGTCGTCGTCGCGGTTGTAGAGGTACAGGAGCAGGGAAGCCGCCATGATGGCTCCGCCCTTGATCGTGAAGCCCTTGGGGTTATCTGCAAACCCACGGCCCAACTTGTGCAAGCCCTGAATACGCGCCCCCAGGAACGGGACAACCTGCGTCAAGAACTGGACTGCACGCCAGTCCCCGCGCATGGAAAAGTCCATCACGTCCTTAGCTTCGTATGCGGCCTCAAGAAGTGTTCCGCCGGACTTGCGCACATTGGAGAACTTGGCGACACGGGCCGCGTTCTCGCCGGCCGCGCCTACCTTCTTCCAGAAGTTCCAAAGCCGCTTGGGAGAATTCAGGATTGTGTTCTCGTCAATCCCGTGGGCGGCCACAATGCGCTTGATGTTCTTGGCAGTGGCCTCCGGGTCGTGGCCGTAGAGGTATCCGGCGCTGAATGTGCCGCCCGCCGCCTGTAGCTCGATAAAGTCTGAATCCTCGCGCCAAGCCTTAACAGCGCCCTTGGCCGAATCCACAACGGGGATGAACTTGCCATCAGTCACAACCCACGTCGAGATTGTGTCGCGCATGATGTTCGCGGCCATGAATGCGGGGTCAACCGTGACGGATTGCGTCAGTACGCGCTTGAACCAACGAGCCAAGCGCATGAGCTTCCCGCCTATGGGCTGCTGATTGATGGCCGTCAATGCCCGGAGCAAGAGCGGATCGCCTACTTCATAGTACACGGGCTTTCCGTCTCTCAGGACGTGAACCACCTTGTTTCCCTTGGGGGCCACGGGGAAGAACACGCTGGCAAGCGTGGTGCGTTGCTCGGCGGTCAATTTCGGCAGGGAAACGCCGTCCTGTTCCAGAATTTTCCGCAGGCGCGTTGCCATTTGTCCGGCCTGGACCTTGTGCATTTCAAACTGATTACCGGCCTTGGTAGCCGAGCCCAACGCCTCGGCCTTCTGCATGGCGAGGTCTGCGGCACGGTTTTTGATAGAGGCGTCAATCAGGTGCGTGAAATTGAGGATGGCATTCCCCATCGGGTCGCCAATGCGGCTTTCCCCGCCGGTCAGTGTGCGGATTCCGCTGCGCTGGCTGGCGATTCCCTTCTTGCCGCGAGGCCCCTTCACGCCCTCATCTTCGGTAATGCGGTAGAAGGGGATATGGTCATCCTTCTCCCAAATCTGCCGCGACTCCGCATTGATAACCCCGCTGGCCTGGGCAAAGTCCAGAATCTTCCGGTTGTAGTCGGAATACTCGCGCCACACCTTGCGCCAGAGGGCCTTGCCCTTTTCATCCTTGGGCGCGAGTTTCTTGAGGTTGGCAATGTCTTCCTTCGTGAAGTAGTTTTCCCGCCCCTCCTGCATGAGCCGGTCAGCGCGAACGCCTACGCGGTAGTCAAAGAACAGGTCCAAGTCCTTCCCGAGGGGTTCAAGGATTTTGAGCAAGCCCTTGTCCCTGGTTCCCACCGTCACCGCGCCTTCCTTCCACACGGGCACGCCATGCAGGAGGACGGTTTCCATGATGTCAGGGAGCCCCGTGCTCATGCGGGTAGCGATGTAGGATTTCTCTTCCGTCGGAAGTTTGACGCCTAGGGTCTGCTCGGTTTCCGCGTCGAGCAACTTGAGCCCATAGAAGTGGTCAAAGAGCCCGGCCTGAATCTCGTTCGCGGCGTTGGTCTTGAGGTCGCGCCAGACATTTTGCACGCGGGTAGAAAGGGACTCCTGCGGCCTGCCAATCTTGGCAATCGCCGCGTCAATCCCCGCGTCACCCGTGCGCGAGAACTTCCCGCCCTCGTCCCTGGGCTGGGCTCCGCGGGAGGCTATCCCCTCATCCTCCACCGCCGCGCCCTTCGCAAGCACCGGCTCCCCGAACGTCTCACGGTAGATGGCCTTCGCCTCTCCCGAGTCTCGCCCGGTCATCGCCACCCGAGCCGCGTCCTTCACGATGGCCGCAATCTGGCGGTCAGACAGCGCGGGAACCTTCGACGTGCCGCCGAACATTCGCTGCCACGCCACCCGCAGGAGATTGACGAACCGTTGCCAAAGCGTCTTTTCCCGGGGCGCAAGGGCCTCGTCAAGGCTCACCTTCTCGGCCAGGCTGGCAATGTACTCGTCGCCAATCAGAATCTTACCCTGCGCATCGTGTCGCTTCACGCCGTAGAGGTCCGCAATGCGGTTGCGGTCGGAGTTGGACATGCCCTCATACGCGGCGGTCATGGCGTTGCGCCACTGGCGTTCCTTCGGGAACAGCACGCGGGTTCCGTAGTGCCCCGCCTCTTCGTGCTTCCAGCCCTCAAGAGCATCGGCCTTGTCGGAAATCTCATCGCCAATCAGGTAGGTTGTCCCGCCGTGGAAAAACGCCCGGATACGTCCTTCACCCTTCTCGGCCTCGCGCCGGTACGCTGTCTGCGCTGCGGCGGGCATGTCGGAAACGGACTGGACAACCATCGTGGGCGCGGCGTTGTCACCCGCCAGGCGCAAGAACGGCTCGATGACAGCCTTAACCTCGGAGGCGGGGAGGCCGGTCGTGGGGGTCGTGGCGCGGGATGACGCCACGCGGCTTGCGCGGCCCTCGCCTTCGGGGGGGGCGGGCCGCTTCCTGCGCCGGTATTCTGCCTCTATCTGCTTCTTGTTAGGCGCGTCTTGCAGGTATTCGACCAGTGCTTGCCCGTCCGCAAGCCCCTGGTCGTCGGTGAAGCCGAAGTCTCCGGCAATGGCGTCGGGCTGAACGCCCTTCGAGGAAACGAAGTCCCATCCGAACTTGGATTGTAAATCCTCCACCACTCCTTTGCCGTGGAAGGTGCGGACCCAATCGGTTTTCAGCCCGCCGCGCTTGCGGATGTAGCCTATGATTTCGTCGTAGCGCCCAAGTTCGGTATCACGGAGCATTTCCGCGGCAGCGGATTCTTCTCCCCTGGACACGCGCCTACGCTCGTCATCAATCAGGTAATCCGCGAACCACTTGGAACGCTCAATGGGGCCGAATATTTCCTCGGCATCGGTGACGGGGGAATCTTCTATCCCGGTGATGATGTCCCGGGAATCGTCGTAAAATTCAAGCGCCTGCTCAAATGTCAGGCGGTTGTCCTCAATGGCGCGCTCGACAAGCAGGGCGAAGCGGTCAAAGTCAACCGTGCCGTCCTGGGAAAACTCGTTTAGCGCGGCTGCGAGGATGTCTTGACGGGCAGCTTGAACTTCTTCTGGAGAAGGTTCACGAACTCCCTGCCCTTCTCCCGAAGTACCTTCTTCTGCTCCGGCGTCAGGACGCGCTTCTTGGGCTGCTCTTGCTTGTTCATCGGATACTCCCTGCTGAATAGTAGTACGCACCACGGGCGCGGTCAAGGCCGCCTTTTGCTCCCGGATGAATTTTATAGCGTCAGACTTCTTGAAAAAGAACTCGGTTTTCCGGGTGCGGCCGCTCCCAATGGGGACCGCGATCTCCGTCTCAACAGCCCAATTCCCGTAAGAGCTATTGGACTTTTGAGGAGTATCGGAAATGGAAAGGATACGCTCCCTGGGCTGCGCTTTCTCCCCCGTCGCCGCACCCTCGGCAGGAGCAGGGGCGGAAACGGGCTCATGGGGCACGCTGGGGGCAGTGGGGGGCATTTCCTTCAACGCCCCGTTCACCGCCGGTTCCACGCTGGCGATGTTCTGCCGCACGCGGTCCCGCTCCGTGCCCTTGGGTGCCTCGGCAACCTGGCGCAACGCCTCGTTGCGGATGGCGCCCTGCGCCTGCATCGGGCCGTGTTCCTTCACCGCGTCCTTGACATGCTCGATTACGGCCGGGTCGCCGTTCGCCATCATGCGCCCGGCCTCTTCGACGGTCACGCCGTTGATTTTGTCGGTGCGGGCCAGCGCGGGGCGGCGGGCTTCTTCGGAGCGGGCCGGGAGGTCGGGGACTGCGGGCATTTCACGGGCGTTTTCCGGGCGAATCGCGGGCATTTCACGGGCAGACACAGGCCGCACGCCCCACCCGTCGCCCACGTTCACGGGCTCATGCGGCGTCCCGGTCTTGCGCTCCAACCTTTTGGCGGCCTTGTCGGCAATGTCCTGCCGCGCCCACGGCTTGCCATCGGCGCGAAGGGTGACGGCGGGTTGGTCCTCAAAAGTGCTCTGTACGGCAGGCATTTCTTGGGGGATAGTCGCAGGTTCAGCCTGCGGAGTGGGCATTTCCTGTGTCCCCTGCGCCGCCATGATGGCCGGGACGAGTTCAGGCTTGCCCATCTTGCTTACTTCGTCGCCAAGGCCAAGGCCACGACCAACACGGCGAAGCGCCGGGGCGGTCATCTTATTCAGCCGTTCCTCCGGGACAGGCACCGGGCCGGATGGAAGGGGCACGGCTCGGGAAGGAACGGGCAGGTCGCGCCGCATACCTTCGGGAACCAGTTCAAAGTCTTGCGTGCCAGGCGGCAACTCCAGGCCCCAGGTGCGGCCGAAGTCGCGGGGAGCTGGCAGGCGTCCGGGCAGGCCAGGGACTACCTCGGGCGAGGTGCGAAGGAAGGCGTCAGGCGAGGTCGGGAACTCCCCGCCGGGGGCAGCTTCTTGCGGGATGGCTCGGGAAGGGACCGGCAGATTGCGACTCGCCGGGCCGTAACCGGGAATAGGCGGCTCAAGCCCGGTCAACTCCGGTGCGGGAGCTGCGGGCTGTTCAAGATACTCGCGCTGCGCACCTTCGCGGCGGGCGGCGTCCAAGTCGAAGGGCGGCACAACGGCTTCGCCTTCAAAGGGATTCCCTTCCACCGGAACGAGGCGCACGGGCTGTATCGCGCTTCTCTGCTCTTCGACACGGGGGAGAAGCCCCTTGGGCTCGGCCGGCGTCCTTTGGTACGCGTCCGCGCGGTCAAGCACACCCTGCGCTGGGATGACTTCCGATTCGACCACGGGGATGGGGGCCGGCTGCACGGGGGCGGTAGGCGCGGGAGGCTGCAATCCCTGCCGTTCCGCGCCGATTTCCCGGATGTCCGTGAGGGGAAGCGGGGATTCCTGCCGGATGATAATCGGGGCTTGGTCGGGCTGCTTCGCCTGCGCCTCCCCACCTGACATGACGGAACCGCCAGCACCCACCAGGGCGGCAGGACCGGCTACGTTCAGGCTGCGCTCCTTGACGGCTTGCACCATGTTGCCCCAGGTGGCGGGGTCAAACTCGCCAGTTTCAAGGTATCGGGCCACGCCCTTGGAAAGTTCCTCCCACGGCTCTTCCGCGCCTTCGGTGATGGCCTCGGTAGCGCCTGCGGCTGCGTGCTTGCCAACCTTCGCCAGGGTCGAGCCCCCGGCCTTGCCCAGCATCTTGCCGAAGGAAATAGCGTTGAGCGCGGCGGAACCTGCGCCCATGAGTTCGGCGGCTCGGGCGGCCTCTCCCTCGCTTCCGCCCTGCTTCATAACTTCGCGGTAGGTACTCGCTCCCTCCATCGCACCGCCAGCGGCACCGGCCCCTGCGGCTTGTCCCAAAGTAGCCAGCCGGGCAATGACCTGGGGAGAAAGCTGAATGGCCTTGCCGCCTACCTGAATCGCCTTGGCCGCTCCTGCCCCTGGGAGGATGGCCGCCGCCAGTGACGGGGCCATTTGCGCCGTGTTGTAGGCCCACCAGGAGGCGTTGGCGAGGAGTTTGGGATTGTCCCACACGCTGCCTTGAAGTTCCTGCGGGGCGGCAAAGGCTTCGGCCTGCTTTTCGTAAACACCGGCGAGTTTTTCACCACCACGCGCAACGGATTCAAGCCCTAGACGATTCCCGAGGTACTGCATCCCCGCGCCTGCGGCCTGGCCCAACTGCGCCGAACCGGCCACAAGCCCGCGCCCGGCTTCGACGTAGGGCATGAGGCTATTCTTGATGGCCTCTCCGCTCCACATGCCAGGCTGTTCCTTGGGCGCGTTGGCCTCGAAAGGCGTAGGCTGAGCTTCGTGGACGGGCTCAAAGTCAAGCGGGATGTCGCCGATTACCCATTGCCCAGCCTGCCCGCTAGCGGCAGGGGCACCCTGCATCGGGTTGAAGTCCAGGGGCTTGTCAGAGACTACCCAAGCACCCCTTGGGGCGCGAAACACGCTCTTGCTTTCCGGCACGGCGTACCTCTACCTACCTTGGGTAATGGGATACCACTTCCCGTCTTCCTTCCTGACGGCCCACACCTTCTGCCCTGTGCGCGGGTCTGTGACTTCCGTGGCCCCGGCGGGCATCCCGCTCATTTGCTGGTCCATCCGGGCACCGGCTGGGTTTCTGTTCACTCCTTGCCGTTGCGGGGCGAGGGCAGAACCATCGGCCGCACCCTGCCGCTTGTATCCCTGCTTACGCATCCAGTCTTCAAAGCCCATCGTGGGGGCCTGCGTCCCGGTATCCAAATCCTTCACCACGGGTACGGAGCCCTGATACCGGCGGAATGCGTCATCCGGGGAAATCATTTCTCCGCTAGGGGAAATCCACGTGCCGCCGTAGAACTCAGCGGGGGGCTTATCCCGGGCATCGGCAGTGTACTTCGTCCTCTCCATCGCGGCTTCGTCCTGCATCCTCTGGACTTTCTCCTCTTGCGCATAGCCGCGCTGTTCCTTGGCGAAGTCGCGGGAAGCCTTGAGGTTGTCGGCAATGAGGGCATCAACCCGGGCCACACCAGCAGTATCGCCAAGCCTGGCGAGAGCAGAACGCTTGATGGCAAGCAACTGAACGCGCTGGTCAGGGTTCTTGAGCGCGTTTTGCATGAAGCCGATTTCACGCTTCGCGGCATCGGCCTCCTGCCCGCTGATTTGCCCAGACTGGATTGCGCCTTGGTAGTGGTCAATCATGTCCTGCATGGAAGTATCGAGGTCGAAACGCGACATGACTATATCCGACACACCCTGCATCCGTCCGGAGTCCTGCAACCAGCCCTGCGTAATGGGCCTACCGGAGCTATCCAGCAAGTTTCCCTGCGCATCCAGTGTCGCCCCAAGGTAACGGGCAATCTCTTCCCCAGCGCCTGTTTCCGTGGCGTGAAGGGAAAGCGGACCGAACATGGACCTTACATTGAGGGGTTGATTGTACGCCTCCTGCTGCGTCCTAGCCCGCATGGCAGACATTTCAAGCGCAGGGCGTTGCAGTGCTTCCATAGCCTCCTGCCGCCTGTCCTGTGCCTGCTGCCGTCCAATGTCGTATTGCCCCTTGGCCCGCATCAATTCAAGTTCAGCGTCCGCCCGACGGTCGCGTCCAATGTCGGACAGCCCGCGCCGGAGGTTCTCCCCAGTGCGGAAAAGCGCGTCTGCGTAGCTGCTAGGCATTGGCGTCAACCTCCTCCCGGTGCGCGTCCTCACGGTCCCACTCCGGGCCGTATTTGTCAAACTTCACGAACTGACCGATGCACCAGCACGCGGCGGACCCGGTGAGGTCCAGGGCCGCGCCGAACAGGTTGAACTTGCCCAGAGGCGAGCCGGCCTTGTAGGCGAGGAACTTCGCATACGGCTTGACCACCACGGCCACGGCCTTGCAGAAGCGCGGCTTGCCGTCCATGAACCGGACAAACGGAACGGCCCACCAGTGATACCCGCGCACGGTGGCCTTGTCCTTGTTGGCTAGGCTCCATTCGGCCTCGGCCTTGTGCAAATCGGGAATGAGCAGCCCCACTTCCACGAGTTTGGTGCAGATGACTCGGCCTCCGCCTCCGACAACCTGGGTAACGGCACCGGCCAAGGCCCCGACAACGAGGCTTGCGCCCATAGTCTCAGGGGCTAGAGCAGCCCCAATGGCAAGCCCGCCAGCGGCCCCGCCAAGTGCCCCCTTTGCGGCTCGGGTGGCCGTGGACTTGCCACCGCCTATATTCGCCGCGATTGAACCGCCCAAAGCCCCACCGACCGCCGGAGCGGAGGTGGCACTCCACCCGCTCATCCCCGTGGCCGGGGCGGCCAAAGACGAAGCCGCCTCACCAGCCCCGGGGATAGCCGCCGCAGTTGAAGAACCCGCCACACCCCCTGCGGAAGTCCCGGCAGTCTGGAGCGCGGAGAGCCCCGCCTGTTGCGCGGCCACGTTTCCGGCCATAGATGGGGCGAAGGCCGCAGCGGAAGGCGCAGCGGTATCCACGCCAAGCCCGAGCGCACTCTTAATGGTGTCGCTGTACTGGATTCCACCAAGCCCGGCCGTGAGTGCGGTATTGCCCCACCCCATCAACTCGGATTGCTTGGCTTGCTTCTTGGCTTCGTCCTGCGCTTCGCCCTGCATTCGGAGCGATTCCCAAGCGTTTTGCTGCTGCTGATTAAGGGCCTGCCTCTGGAGGGCCTGGCTCTGCTCCTGGTAGTTCTTGGATTCCTGCGCAGACTTATAGCTGGTAAGGTACGGAAGCTTCCCGCGAATTAGCGCCTCTTCATAGTCAGGCACCTTGCGGCCAAGGACCGAGCCCAGTTGTGTAGAATATGCCATCTTCGTCTCTCCTTATGGCCGGTAGAGGGCGGCCCAATCGCCAAACTTCTTTGCCCGTTCCTGTTCGCGCATGATGTCCGCCGCGCCAAGCCCCGCTCCAAGTCCAAGATTGGCATATCCGAGCATTTCCGCGCCCCTGTTCTGCCGCTTATACTCACCCAAGGCCGAACGGCGCAAGGCCATCCCCTGTTCCTGGATAGCGGATGTAGCGGCAAGACGGTCACGGCCAAGGGCAAGGGAAGCCTGTTGTGCGTCACGGGTATTAGCGGCCTGCATTCCCTGCACCTCACGGCGCATTTCATCCTCGCCCTGCTGTTGGGCAAGCTCCTCGGTAAACCAAGCCTGCTTGTCAGGTGGGAGCGCCATGATACGGGCAAGACGGCGCTGGTATTGGGGATCACCCTCGTATGACATGGCGATACTCCTTGCTCTTCAGAAGGGTTCCGTGGTCATCCTTGCCGTACTTCACAATCCGCTACAACGCCTTGCCGGCTAGGCCGCCGGCTCTTCGGGCCAGGGACAGTTCGGGTCATCCGGACCTGTCCAGGAGAACCCGGGTTGCTCAGGCATATCACACAAAGCCTGGATGTAGGCGTCGAGGATCGAGATGTCTTCGGTGGGAGCCAGGCCCATCCGCACCTCGCGCTGATGCCGCTCCACGCGCCAGACGATGGCCGCAATGCGCCGGTCGCGCTCGGCTCGCACGGCCCGGGCCAGTTCCTCCTGCGATAAAGACCCGATCGCTGCATTGCCTATGATTTTCATGGTGTTACTCCCACATGGCGGCGTTGCCGTACAGGTTGATGCGCTTGGCGTTGTGCGTCGTGATCTTGGTCGCCATCGTGGTGCCCGCCGGCTGCCCGGAGAGGTCGATGGCGGCCGTCAGGATGCGCCTGTTGGACGAATAGTCCCCCTTGTCCTCCAGGGCGCCCTGCGTCCAGGTCGTGCCGCCATCCCGCGTGCCCCACACCTTGAGGTCGGT